>WLEX01000176.1 GCA_009704065.1 Actinomycetota bacterium | reverse complement strand
GTGGAAAAAGAATTGGTGATGGGCAACCTCGATGCCAAGCGTGACTGGGGCTATGCAGGTGACTACGTGCGTGCCATGTGGATGATGTTGCAGCAACCAGAGCCAGATGATTACGTCGTGGCAACCGGTGAAACCCACTCCATCGAAGAGTTCCTAACATTGGCCTTCAAAGAAGTGGGTCTCGACGACTGGCACAACTATGTGCGCCAAGATCCTCGATTCTTCCGTCCTGCCGAAGTCGACTTGTTGATTGGTGATCCCACCAAGACCCGCGACAAGCTTGGTTGGATTCCAGAAGTCGATTTCCCATCGCTTGTAAAAATGATGGTGAAGAACGACCTCGAAATCGAAACTGCTCGACTTCGTAAGTAACTGTTTATCCCTCTAGGGGATGATCCATAATTCCATCGATCATTGATTCAACGTCGATTGTTGCGCCGTCTTGCATGCGAGCTCGTAATGCGTACGCAAAAATGACCAATGCCATGGTGGAGCCCGCTACAAGACCGAGTTCAACGCGTAAGAACAAATCGTTGCTGGATACTGCAGTAACCACGAGGAAACTAAGCATGGCCATAAGCCAACCAATGGCAACAAAACGATGTCCATGTAGCGCAATGACTGCTTGAGCTACTGCTAACGCCATCATGTACACACCGCTAGCGAGTGCGAGCAGTGTGAGCGTGCGGCGATCGAGGCCGCCGTCATAGACCATGTCGAGAATGGGTGGGCCGACTGCGAAAGATCCGAGGGTGCCAAGCACAGCAACGCCAGCCACTACATACATGAGCATGGTGAACGCTGAACGAAATTCCGCTAAATCGCCACGAGCGGCCAGTCGCGCAAGACGAGGCAGTAATGCTGCTTGTACCGCTTGAAACAAAAACAACGGCACACGAGAGAGCAGCACGCCGTTGCCGAATGCTGTTACTCGAGCAGCGTCACTTGCGCTAGCGAGCATGTCGACACCGAGTGGTCCTGCATTAACCAGGGCTGCACCCATTATCGATCCGAGCAATAGCCATCCAAGGTTTGGCGTAATTTCAGCAAACGTTGCTGGTGGCCCTTCTTCAGTGCGAACACCGCCACGAAGAGTTGCAGCAAACACCGCAACAAGTGGAGACAATGCAACTGCAAGTGCGTATGGACCAACACTGGTGACTCCGAGCTGCCAGAGCACAACACAACCGGTGATACGGGCTGCGCCATCAACGCCCATCACGATGCCGTATGTGACAAATCGTCCCGAGCCCGATGCGATACCGCGTGCCATGTGCATGGGGCCATAAGCAAGAAAAGTAATGATGAGTGCAACGGTGACAATGCCGTAGCCCTCGAACATGTCGTTCGTCAGCCATGAAGAAGCAGCGAGTGCACCGACCACAAGAATTGCGGCTAGTACGCCAGCAAGAGGGATCATTCGGCGCACTACTGGTAGTCCACCTTGGCCTAATGCACGTCGATGGGCGAGTGCACGACCCAGTTCTTGTTCGACCGGCATAAAGAAACCGGGAACTAAAGCAAATGTGGTGAACCACAAGGCAACAATTGGTTTGAAATGTTCCTTGCCAAGAGCTTCCTGGCCAACCTTAAAAAAAGCGTACGACGAGATACCGGCAACGAAGAGCCCGATTCCGACGGGAACGGTTCCTTCAGGAAGGGGAACCCTCGAGGGCTGTTGTGATGGCTGACCCTCTGACACGAAAGAGAAGGTTAGTTCTGTTCGTAAGAGAGAGGGCTATTGCGTGCGTTATTGCGCGGTGTTGTTACGTGACTTGAGCGCATCAAGCAACTCAACACGGCGTACTTGCAACTTTTGGAAACCAAGAACAGCGAATCCCACAGCGGTGTAACCAATGTCTGTGGCCTGCTTGACAACAGGAGATGCCAGAACTGCAGAGGGATTAAGGCGACGAAGATCAACAGAAGTGAGGTCGATTGAATGCAATTGAGGCAATGAAATCTTCGGAAGGTCGATCTTTGGCAGCGAATCGAGGTTCGGAAGGGTGATGTGGGGAAGTGAAATGTGGGGAAGTGTGAACTTGCTCATGCATTCAGCGTACTGAGTGGTGCTAACTATTGCAAGCACTTCGCGAGTTTTCGTGCCTCACCTGTGTGGAGTCAGGGAAAAGCGCACCTGCCCGCAGGCTTTCACTGCCTCCCACTAGCCTCGCAGGGGCGTGGCAGAGCAAGAATCCGTATCTTCCCTACCCTCAGTTGTGGCCGTCATGGTGGTCCACGAGCCGGGGGATTGGTTGGCAGAGTCCCTTCAGGGTCTCGCAATGCAGGACTACGCCAATCTGCAATCTCTCGTTCTCATTACGGGGGACGAAGGCCACGAGTTGTCTGGCGAAATTAGTGACCGCGTAGCCACCGACCTGCCATCTGCCGTGGTGCGATTCCTTGGAACCAATCCTGGGTACGGGGCTGCCTGTAACAGTGTGCTGCAGTTGGTGCAAGGAGACAGCGGGTTCTTTTGTTTCTTGCATGACGACGTAGCGCTAGCGCCCGATGCCATCAGTCGACTGGTTGATGAGATGTATCGGTCTAACGCTGGGGCAGTTGGCCCCAAACTTGTGTACTGGGATTACCCCCAGATGATTCAAAGCGTTGGCATCGATGTCGACAAATTTGGAGTGCCATTGCCGATTGCCGAAGACGGTGAGTTGGATCAAGAACAACATGATGCCGTGCGCGATGTGTTTGTTTTGTCGGGCGCATGTCTCATGGTGCGTGCCGATTTGTTTCGCACAGTGGGTGGGTTTAACCCAGACCTCGCAGTAGTTGGTGCTGATGTTGATTTATGTTGGCGACTTCATGCCACAGCAGCACGCGTTGTAATTGTTCCTTCTGCTGTTGCGCGTCACCGTGAAACAGCTACACGTGCCCTCGATGGCGACGAAATTTTTGACACAAATTTGGAAACGGAAATTACTCGTATCCGAACTGTCGCATCAGCAACTTCGCTTTCGCATGTGCCATTTGTGCTGGCGCAAATGGTGTTACTAGCAATCGCTCGATGTTTCATCCTTGTGCCTACTGGTCGCGCGAAGTTGGCCCTGATCGAACTACGAGCCTTGGCTGCACTTCCATTTGCTGTTGGTGAGATTAAAACCAGGCGTGAGGCAATCGCAGCGCATCGCATTGTTGATGGTGACGAAGTACATGCACTACAGCTGCGAGGCAGTTCGTATGTGACTTCCTTTTTTCGACGCCGAGCTCAGGCGGCCGGTGTGGCGCAAGCACAAGCAGTGGGAAATGTTCGCGAAGCAACCCCCCGAAGTGCGTATGTGTTGTGGATCTCTCTTGCGCTAATTGTCATCGTTGGATCACGCTCGTTGTTTCTTCACGGTGTGGCATCGGTTGGTCAGATGGCTCCCATCACGGCAGGTGGACGACAGCTTCTTGCGTCGTATGCATCGGGTTGGTGGAGCGCTGGCTTCGGCCAAGTTTCAGCACTCCCTACGGGAATTGCATTAATGGCATCAGGCGCCGTGGCAACTCTTGGCCATATGGGTCTCTTTCATACCTTGACAATCGTGCTCCTGCCACTTGTTGGTTGGCTCGGTGTGTGGCGGTTTGCGTCTGTTCTTGGTACCCGCGCAGCACGGATTAGCGCAGTGGCTTGCTATGCAGCAGTTCCATTGCCCTATGCGGCAATTTCTTCAGGTCGCTGGGGTGCATTGCTCGTGTATGCAACCATTCCGTGGATAGTGCATCTAGCGCGAATGCTGGTTGGCCACGCTGATCTAGACGAACAGCGCGATAGTGAACCAATGGTGCACGTGGTGGCATGGCGTTGGCGGAAATGGTTCGCAAGTCTTGC
>WLEX01000175.1 GCA_009704065.1 Actinomycetota bacterium | reverse complement strand
GTACTCCCCTTCTTCACGATGGTTTTTTTCACTGTGAAGCCAGGGCGTACAGCTGTAGTGATTGCCGCAGCGGTCACCTGACCTGTGGCAGTGCGTGTAGTGACAGCAAAGGTGTAATTGATGCCGTAAGTCAACCCATCAAATGTGCAAAATAGTTCAGTAGTAGTACAGGTGAAATTGCCAGGCATCGATGTAACTACGTATGTGACATTGGCCGAGGTAGTCACGGCAGGCCACGACAAAGTAATGAAGCGCTTTGCAACAATTGAGGTTGCACTTACTGGCACTTCAGGTTCACCATCGGGAATAACCACACTCGAAGCAGTCACACTGGAAGATCCGAAAGCGTTTGTTGCAACAACAGTGACGGTGTAGCCCAGGCCGTTCACCACATTGGAAATCGTGCACGTTCTCTCGGCGGTTGTGCATGAGGCTCCATTAGGACTTGCGGTGGCTGTAAAAGACAACCCCGGCGAATCAGTAGCGGGATGAGTCCATGCAACTGCAATTGTTCGGCTACCAGCAGTATTGGTGATTGATGTTGTTGGTTCGGGCACGCCATCGGGAGTAGCAGTAATGACGGAAGCCCGGCTATTGCCAAACGTATTCGACCCCACAACGCTGACGCTGTACTTCACCCCATTTGATAAACCAGCGAGAGAACAACTAGCACCGGAAGAAGAACAGGTGGCTGTTCCTGGTGAAGAAGTCACTACATAAGTAATGCCAGCAACTGCAGTCCACGACACATCGAGTTGACGTGATTGCGATGCCGCGGTTACGCCCGATGGTGCATCTGGCACAACCATTGCCAACAGTTTGTTCGGGGTCATAGCCTCTCCCGTTGGTGGAGAAGTGTGAACGAATGTAATTGCATTTTGTGTTGTATTTGATAGCAACCAGGTAGCGACTTCGCTTACGGTTGTGGAAGTAGTGGTCAATCCTTGCAAGTACCGAGCAACAATCCCTGCCACATGTGGAGCAGCCATGGAAGTACCAGTCAGCGTTTTATATGGATTCACACTGGCATTATTGAAATGCCATGTCGACTTAATTGAAGAACCAGGCGCTAAAAGATCGACGCATTCTCCGTAGTTGCTGTACGAAGCCTCATAATCATTAGATGCAGATGCACCCACCGAAATAGTTCCTGGCGTTCCTGCTGGTGTTGTGTTGCATGCTGTTGTTGAAGAGTTTCCAGCCGCAGCCACCACCACCACACCTTCAGCAAGCAAAGATCGAATGGCCGTATCGATAGATGTGGAACTTAAATCGAATCCAATACTCATGTTCACTACTGCAGGTTGACCCATTTGATGATCATCCAGAATCCACTGCAGTCCTCGCAACACCATGCTCGTAAGTCCTTCACCGCACGAGTTCAGAACTCGCACCGGTACCAAGGTGACACCCTTTGCAACGCCCGTATCTGTACCGCCGATGATGCCAGCAACATGTGTGCCGTGGCCATCGTTATCGGGACTTCCGTAGTCGTTAGGTGTGGAGGTGTAATCGAATGTGTCGACATCGAACGGATGATCGGCGGCGTTATAAGCAGGCGACTCTGCCGATGGTGTCTTACATGAACCCAAAGTCGTACGCCATGTGTTGATTTGTGCTTGATCTGCAGAGCGATATGACCAACCATTAACAACACGGCCCGCTAATTGCACATGGTCGGCTTTGATACCCGAGTCGACAATGTATGCCTTCACACCAGTGCCAGTAGCGATGTATGAATACGAGCCACTTAATGGCAATGCGCGCTGATCGATGCGATCGAGACCCCATGACAAAGAGGAGGAATCGGGACCCGTTGTTTGAACAACCTGAGTACGTGCAATTTGTTCAGGCTCAGAGATTTCTGAAGACGCGTGAATAGGCGTAGGTGCCGCAATAGAAACAAATGCCGAGCACACAAGTGCCAAAACAACAGTTAGGCGACGCATCAGACCACAATGCCCTGCATAGCAGCGGCGTTGACCGTGTTCTCCATAAGGCATGCAACAGTCATGATGCCCGTGCCGCCCGGCATCGGCGTGAGTGCACTAGCGACGCCCGTTACTGATGCGGCATCAATATCGCCCACAATGCCCAATTCGGTACGCGAGATACCAACATCGATTGCGGTTGCACCCGGTGCAATATGTGCAGATGTAATGGAATGAGCCATACCGGTCGCAGAAATAACTATGTCTGCCGTTTGGCACAAAGCAGCAAGATGCTCTGTTCGAGAATGAGCCAGCGTGACAGTGGCATCGATTCCCTTGCGTGCAAGTAATACCGATAACGGAAGTCCCACCAAAGTAGAGCGACCAATCACTACCGCGTGCTTGCCGCGTGTT
Organism: Actinomycetota bacterium; assembly: GCA_009704065.1. Classification (GTDB taxonomy): domain Bacteria; phylum Actinomycetota; class Acidimicrobiia; order Acidimicrobiales; family Ilumatobacteraceae; genus UBA2093. The sequence continues at coordinate 1,492 of WLEX01000175.1, read as the reverse complement.
TCGATTCCGTAGTGCTGTAAAAGTCGCAACACGCCAAGTGGTGTGCACCCAATGTGGCCAGGAACATCTCGCATGAGCCGACCCATCGATGCTTCGGTGAGGCCATCAACATCTTTGTCGGCAGGGATAAGGCGTAACACCGCTTCGGTATCGAGATGGCTAGGCAATGGCAACTGCACCAAAATGCCGTGCACGCTTGTATCGGCAGAAAGACGTGCAACATGTGCTTCTAGCTCTTCTTGAGATGTGGTGTCGGGCAATTCCACCTGCACCGATTCGATGCCAATTGATTGTGCAGTTTTGTGCTTACTTGCCACGTACTTGCGGCTAGGTGCATCGTTACCCACCAACACTGTGGCTAGCGCAATGTGCGGGGATCCCGCTTGGGAAATGCGCGTAGCAAGGGTTTCGAGGATTGCATCACGTGCAGGGGCGCCTGCCAGAAGAAGAGTGGAAATTGGCGCGCCCGACATGGCACTAATCGTACTTGTCGCCCTCGCAAACCCTTTTCAGTTATTCCAATGAATCAGTTAAGAATCTGTGGGTTTTGGCCGTGCAGGAAGGAACTTCAGTGCAAATAGCGAACCAACGAGAGCCATTCCAACGCCTATCAAACAAGCCGTTTGGAATCCCTGCACAAAGGAATCACTCACTGCAGCTAACACCATCGGGCGAACGGGTGCTGGAGCCTGTTGTGAGATTGCAAAGGCAGCTCCCACCGAATCTTGGGCCATGGGGTACAGCCCAGGATTCATTTTGTTCAATGCTGAAATCAAACCAGGAATCTTTTCGAAATTACTGATGAGGCGTGGTGTGTACAAGCTCACAAAAACTGAACCCACTACGGCTACTCCTAAAGTCCCACCCACTTCACGACTGATGTCATTCACGGCCGAACCCACTCCAGCCTTCTCGCGAGGTAACGAACCCATCACTGCGTCGGTAGCAGGTGAAGTGACGAACGAAAGACCGTTAGCCATGAGAACCATGCCGATGATGACATGACCCCAATAAGAACTGTGAGCATCCATACGTGATGCAATGAGCAACCCAACAGACATATTGAATAGTCCGAGTGCCACCACACGTTTTGTTCCAAATTTCAATGCAGCACGCGCAGCAAGTGGAGCGGTAATACCGGCACCAACTGCAAACGGGATGGTGTGCAAACCTGCGCTTAGTGTGTCATAACCACGTACAAACTGGAAGTACTGCGTCACGAGGAACGTAAATCCGAAGAGACAGAAAAACGCGATGCCAATGCTTCCGGTTGCTGCACTAAAGCGAGCACTTTTGAAGAAAGTGACTTCCAAAAGAGGCTCTTCTTTCTTCGATTCGAAGATGACAAAACCCACAAGCGTGAGCATGCCAATCGCAAATCCCAGATTGGATTTTGCGCTTCCCCATCCCCAATGCGGAGATTCAATAACGGTGAACACAAGTGAGCCAATAGCGATAACTGATAACAAAAAACCAACTTTGTCGAGTGCAT
>WLEX01000174.1 GCA_009704065.1 Actinomycetota bacterium | reverse complement strand
TGCCATTTGTGATGGCAGCACGCATATCAGCCATGAAATTGATGGTCCAGGCAAGGTTATGAATGGAGACCAGGCGCGAGGCCGTGGGCTCTCCCGTCTGGGTGAGGTGACGCAGATATCCACGCGAGTGAGTGGCACACACCCAGCACGAACACAAAGGGTCAAGTGGTTCATCAGAATTTATGAACTGTGCATTCTTTGTATGCAGTTTTCCTTGCGATGTGAGTGCGGTTCCATGACGACCAAGGCGAGTTTGCAAAACACAGTCGAACTGATCGACCCCGAGTTCGACAGCCTCAACGAGCGAAGCAGGGTCACCCACTCCCATGAGATATCGCGGCTGGTCGAGAGGAATGTCTCCGATACATGCACCAATTGCTTCCACCATCTCTGCGCGGCTCTCGCCCACCGATAATCCGCCAATGGCATAACCATCGAATCCAACATCGACAGTACGTTTCGCGCTTTCTGCACGCATGGCGCTGTCGGTACCGCCTTGCACGATTCCGAACAAAGACTGATCGGGACGATGGTGAGCACCTTGTGCGCGAATAGCCCATGCATGAGTTCGTTCCAACGCCAAGCGAACGACCGACGGCTCCGCCGGTAACGAAGTACAGACATCGAGAACCATCTGAATATCAGCGCCTAGTTTCTCCTGCGTCTGCACAGCGATCTCCGGAGTAAAGCGATGCATAGAACCGTCGTATGTTGATTTAAATGTGACCCCATCGTCATCTACTTTTGGGTCGAGCGAGAAGACCTGAAATCCGCCAGAGTCAGTCAGTGTGAGACCATCCCAAGCGCTAAAAGCTCCAAGACCACCGAAGTGCTCCACCACATCGGCGCCTGGCCGCAACATCAGGTGATAGGTGTTGCCAAGAACTATGCGTGCACCAATTTCCTTATAGTCACGAGCGCTCAGATATTTCACTGCCCCACGAGTACCCACTGGCATAAAGCACGGGGTTTCATATGAACCACGATGCGTGGTGGCGACACCCGCACGAGCCATTCCATCTGTTGCTGTGATTTCTACATTGACTCGAAACATCGTTTACTCAGCTTTCTTTCGTGCCAACAACATTGCATCACCAAATGAAAGAAATCGGTATTGCTCTGCAATCGCTTCTTCATACAAAGAACGCCATTGAGGACCAACGAACGACTCAATCATTAAAAGCAAAGACGTTTTCGGCATATGAAAATTTGTCATCATGACGTCAACGATGTTCCACGAATAACCCGGAGTAATAAAAATGTTGGTACGACCCGATAATTGACCACTCGCCGCAGATTCAAGTGCACGAGTTGCTGTAGTACCCACCGCTATCACTCGGTCTGCCGCATGACAGGCATCTAAAACTTTTTGATCCACGTTGTAATACTCAGAATGAATCACGTGGTCGAGAGGGTTGTCGGTTGAGATGGGCTTAAAGGTGTCGAGCCCCACCACTAGTTCCACTTGTTCCACACGAGCACCCGTGGCGATAACTGCCGTCATCAGTTCGGGAGTGAAGTGCAATCCAGCCGTAGGCGCTGCAGCACTTGCTGCCCGCCGTGAGTACACCGTTTGATATCGCTCCTGGTCTTTCAGGGACCCTCGAATATATGGAGGCAATGGCATGGCGCCAATGCGTGAAATCAGTTCCAATGGAGCGTCGTCGAGAATTTCAATGACGAATGTGTCCCCTGCTTCAGTTCGAGGGCCTACTCGCACTACGCGCTTGCCGAAGTACTCAAGCACTTCGCCGTCTTTCAACTTGCGTGCAGGTTTTACGAGCGCTTCCCACAATCGCGCATCACTTGAACGCTGTTCGAGGAGTAGTACTTCTGCAGCACCACCAGTTTTGCGCTGGAGCGCCAATCGTGCAGGCAACACACGCGTATCGTTCACCACTATTACGTCACCAGGGCCAACCAAATTGACAAGATCGCTGACGTGGAGATGCTCAGGATGATCGATATCGGTTGCAACTAACAGCCGCGCAGAGTCGCGCGGTTCGATTGGCTTTTGAGCAATTAATTTCTCGGGGAGAACGTAATCGATATCGGAAAGATGCACGCAACGAGGCTACGGGTTAGCAAGGTGCGACCGTGCAGCCTCCATGGCAATTCGGCCACGGGGGGTACGCGCAATGAGTCCCTGCTGAATGAGGAAGGGTTCGTACACGTCTTCTACGGTTTCTGGCTGTTCACCCACCGCTATAGCCAGCGTGGTGAGACCCACGGGTCCGCCTTCAAATTGCTCACACAGACTCCGCAAAATTGCTCGGTCAACTTTGTCGAGGCCTAACTCATCGACACCAAAGACGCGCAGAGCTTCTAGCGCCGTATCGGAATCGATATGACCGTCACCTCGCACTTCGGCAAAGTCGCGAACACGGCGCAACAACCTGTTTGCAATTCGCGGAGTACCGCGGCTACGACGTGCAATATGCACTGAGGCATCGGCGGTGAGCGGCACATCGAGAATGCGTGCGGCTCGCACAATGATGGCGTCGAGTTCTTCGGCATCGTAATAATCGAGACGAGCAACGAGTCCGAAGCGATCGCGCAATGGACCGGTGATCATCCCTGTTCGAGTGGTGGCTCCGATAAGCGTGAAGCGTGGCAAAGTAAGTCGAATAGATGAGGCCGCGGGACCCTTTCCGACAACAATGTCAATCTGAAAATCTTCCATCGCGGGATACAAAATTTCTTCCACCGAACGAGACAGACGATGAATTTCATCGATGAATAGCACATCGCCTTCACCCAGCTTTGTAAGTATTGCCGCCAAGTCACCAGCACGCTCTAATGCAGGTCCGCTTGTGACGTGGAGAGCAACGCCCATCTCGGCTGCCACGATGCATGCCATCGTGGTTTTTCCAAGCCCCGGAGGCCCTGCCAACAAAATATGGTCAGCAGCTTGTCCTCGTTGTTTTGCAGCACCAAGAACAATGTCGAGGTGCTCTTTTAACTCACGTTGTCCGACAAATTCATCGAGATGTTTCGGACGAAGTCCGACTTCATCGGATACTTCACGTTCCGATGCCAACATTGGTTCTAAAAATTCATCCCGCACGGCGAGCTCCTAACAAAGCAAGTGCATCTCGCAACATTGTTTCGGGGTTGTCAGCATTGGTGAGTTGACGCATGGTGTCACGAATTTCATCGGTTCCGTATCCCAAGGCAGTGAGGGCTTCTCGTACATCTGCAGCCGACGATTGCACCGAATCGGTGGGATCAACAACCGACAATCCCTCGAGATTTAGTCGGGACTTCAATTCGACCATCAAGCGTTCTGCAGTCTTCTTCCCCACTCCAGGAACAACCGTGAGTGCAGCCGTGTCACCCGATGTCACCACCGTGACGAGTGCTGTTGGCGAATACGTCGACAAAATTGCCATAGCCATTGATGGTCCGATTCCGTGAGTAGCTATGAGCACATTAAAAGTGTCGCGCTCTACTCGGGTAGAAAATCCGAACAAGGTGTGAGCATCTTCACGAATATGTTGGTGAACATGTAGGAAGGTGCTCACCGTTGGTTCAAGCTCGGCAAAAGTTGCCGATGTTACGGTGCACAGATAGCCAACACCAGCAACTTCGAGAAGCACGGTGGCAGGTGTGAAACGCTCGAGAACAGTGCCGCGCAAGCTGCCAATCATGAGCGACCTCGCGCAATAGCTGCGTCACGGGATGCAATAAAGGGAGCAATCGTGCAATGACAAAGTGCGATGGCAGCAGCATCTGCGGCATCGGCAGGTTGCGGGATGGACTGCAACTTGAGTCTTTGCTGCACCATGACTCCGATTTGATCTTTCGTTGCCCCGCCAAAACCCACGATGGTGTTCTTCACTT
>WLEX01000173.1 GCA_009704065.1 Actinomycetota bacterium | reverse complement strand
GGATTTCATTGCCTTCAGCCGAACGGTAGGTGCCCTTCGCGCCAAGGTGATATTTCACGTCGCCGCTGCCCTGCACTGAGTCGGCACTGATGTGGCCCTCGAACTCTTTAAAGATTTGTTCGTAGCTCTTGCCCATGACATTTGCCAACACGTTGAGGCGACCACGGTGTGGCATACCAAAGACAACGCCCTGAAGATTTTGATCTGCAGCAGCACACACGATTTGGTCGATAATGGGAATCATTGACTCGGAACCTTCAAGACCAAATCGCTTTGTTCCTACGTACTTGGTGGCAAGGAACTTCTCGAATGCTTCAGCAGCATTAAGACGCTCGAGAATTCGCAACTTCTCGTCGAGAGTTGGAGTAAAGGTAGTGCCTTCGACTTTTGCTTGAATCCAACGTTGTTCGTCGGTGTCTTGAATGTGCATGTATTCAATACCAATTGTGCGGCAATACGCATCGCGCAACACGCCGAGCAATTCATCGAGCTTCATCTTGTTGCTACCGGCGACTCCACCGGTGAGGAACTCGCGCTCAAGGTCCCAGATGGTGAGGCCATAGGTAGCGGGGTCGAGTTCACGTGGAAGATGAGGTTCTTTCCAATGCAACGGATCTATATCTGCAATGCGATGTCCGCGCACTCGGTGTGAACGAACCAACATGCTGACTTGCATCTGCTTGTGCATCATGGTCTCTTCACGATTCATCGGTGATGAGTCGGTGAGCCACTGCACTGCTTGATATGGAATATCGAGGCTGCGGAAAATGTCGTCGTAGAAACCGTGGTCACCGAGCAACAATTCATGAACGCGCTTTAAGAAAAGGCCGCTCTCTGCGCCCTGAATAATGCGGTGGTCGTACGTGCTGGTGATGGTTACAACTTTGGAAACACCCAATGTGTTGAGGTTTGCCTCGTCACTTCCCTGAAATTCTGCGGGGTAATCGATTGAGCCAACGCCAACAATGACGCCCTGACCAGGCATAAGCCGTGGCACCGACTGCACGGTACCGATGGTGCCTGGATTCGTAATAGAGACATTTGCACCCTGGAAATCGGCGATGGTGAGTTTGTTTGCTTTTACTTTGCGAACAATGTCGTCGTATGCAACAAGGAACTCAGCAAAGCTAAGAGAATCGGCACCGCGCAACACGGGAACAACAAGTGAACGCGTGCCGTCACCCTTATCGACGTCGACCGCAAGACCAACATTGACTTGATGATTGCGAATGAGTTGTGGCTTGCCATCTTCTGCAACCGTGAAGGCATTGCGCATATTGGGAACTGCATCGGAGACGGCGCGAACAATCGCATGAGCAATAATGTGCGTAAACGACACCTTCGACAAGCCGTGGCGTGAACGGTAATCGTTGATCATTTTGCGGTTGACTTCAAGCAAACGCGCAGGAACATTGCGGAAACTGGTGGCGGTAGGAACCGTGAGGCTCTTTTCCATATTGGTGACAATGGCTGCACCCACTCCACGCAACGGCTCAAGCGTCGATCCTTCAGGAACGGGCACTACGGGAGCCGCCGACGCTGTGGGAGTTGCAGCCGCGGACGCCCGAGTAGCTTCGGAAGTTACAGCTACGGACGCCTGAGTGACTTGGGGAGTTGCAGCTGCGGACGCCTGAGTGACTTCGGAGACGTTCGAGCTTGCGAGAGTCGACGAAGTCGCTGCGGGCGTCAAAGCTGCACTGCGATAGTCGCTGAAGAATTCGCGCCATGCCTCGCTCACTGCTGTGGGGTCGGTGCGATATTGCTCATACATCTCTTCTACGAGCCATGAGTTCGCACCAAAGTCTTGTGTGCGGTCTGCAATGTCAGCCATTTTCGCCTCGATCTATACCCCTTCGAAAAGGGAGGTGGGGTGTCAGAGGATTGACACCACGGACGCCATTGTCCGCCTTGTAAATGGTACTTGTCACAGCCATCGGGAGGGGAACCCTTCCGCACGGCCTTTGGTCACTTGTAGCCTGACATCAGTACCAACAGGAGCAACCCATGAAAAAACAGATCCTCACCACTTCGATAGCCGCTCTCTTTCTTGCCTCGTGTGGTGGTTCAGGCACTTCTGCCCCAACGGTCACCCTTCCAGCGAACGCCACAGTCATCACTGCTGTTTCTGGATTGCGTTTAGACGCAAAGGCATATGGTCCCGTGCCGGCAGGCGATGTATTGCTCGGCTATACCAACGCCGACTCAATGCGCCACACACTCATCATTTCAAAAGACGACGTCAAAGTTCCGAACTTCAAGTTAGTGGTGGCACAAAAAGGCTCAACCGATTCGGCAACTGTCAATTTAGAAAAAGGCGTGTACACCGTGCTCTGCGATATCCCAGGCCATGGCAACATGAATGCCACACTCACTGTTGAGTAATTGATCTCATATAAAACAAAAGGGCCGCCCCATCGGGGCGGCCCTTTTGCATATCGAAGTGTTAGCCCATAAAGACAACGGAGAGGCCGAAGAAGATCGCCAACAGCACCACCGAGGAGATGATGGCGTTCTTGTGACTCTCGTATGGCCACAACATTTTGTTACCAGCTTTGATGCCACCGAAGATTCCGATTGCATTCAATTCGAGCAAGGCAACGATGACCAGCGAAACCAACATGAATGTGTTGGCATTGCCAGATGTTGCTGAGAAGACTTCTGGGTAGAAGTGAGCTGCACCCACCATGTAGAACAACATGGAAACCGAGAACACCATGTTCTGACGTGATGCAAGAAGCCCCTTACGGCCACATGTCGCAGCGTCAGGGTTAGCTTCGCCGCCACCAAGAACGTTGACAGCATTTGCGATAACAACTTTCTGGTTTTTCCAGATGATCATCCATACGTTTGCGGCCATGAGAATTCCCAAGGTCATTCCCACAGAGATAACTGCGTTCTTTGCATTCAAGGGATCAGAACCAGGATGGTTCATGAAGTCCTGCATGTAATCAGGAGCTACTGCTGTGATGAGAAGACCAGTTGCAAGTGTGGCGATTGCCGCCCAACGGAACCACCACAATGCGCGTGTTGCGATTTGGGTCACGGTGATATTGCGAGCCTTGCCCTCATCGCCATAGGCAGCAAGGCCTGGCACCTGAACGAAGTTGAAGTAGTAGAGCAATCCGATCCACGTGATACCCGCAAGAATGTGCAGATAACGGAACCAGAAATTACCGATTGTGTTTTGTGTAAGCCACGCGGCTGCGGTCATGTGAATGTCCCCTTAGTAAGCGCCCATCGGGCGGACCAAACCCAAGGTAACAGCCAGAGCCCACGGACAGGCGGAACTTGGTGGCTGGGAACTAACCTCAAAGCACCATGGCACATGAGTTCATCTACACCTGTTACAAGCTGGCGCGGTTTTACCCCCCCGACCGCACCATCCTCGAGAACATCTCCCTTTCCTTCTATCCAGGGGCCAAAATTGGCGTTATTGGCTCGAATGGCAGCGGAAAATCAAGCCTTCTGCGGATTATGGCTGGCCTCGACGATGGCTATACGGGCGAAGCCCGCCTCACCCCCGGCTTTACTGTCGGCCTCCTTGAGCAGGAGCCACAGCTCGACATAAGTAAGGACGTACTCGGAAACGTGATGGACGGCGTTGCCCCCATTCGCGATCTCCTCACCCGCTACGACGAAGTGATGGCCATGTGGGGTGACCCCGATGCCGATTACGACAAAGTGGGATCACTGCAGGCAGAGCTTGAAGCAAAGATCGAAGCGGCCGATGCATGGAGTCTTGATCGCAACGTAGAAATCGCCATGGACGCATTGCGGTGCCCTCCAAACGATGCAGATGTTTCAAAATTGTCCGGTGGTGAAAAGCGTCGCGTTGCTTTGTGTCGCTT
>WLEX01000172.1 GCA_009704065.1 Actinomycetota bacterium | reverse complement strand
GTTGTTTGTGGAGCACCACTGCCATCGACCAGCTGCGCGTTACGAATAACGGTTTTCTTGCCGGTGTTCTCTGCGATGCTCATGCGCCCAGTGTAGTTGTGGCAGGGAAAACCCCGAAACAGGCTGGCTCTATTATGTGGTTATGGGCTTATTTGTTGGTTATCTCGCGTATCGGCACGGCAAGAAGAAGGCCGAGCGTCGTGCTCACCGCAACGCCGAATGGGAAACCGAGACCGATCTGGAATGTGACTTCTGTGGCTATGTGGAAAGTCAGCACGACGATGAAGGTCGTTGTCCTAGCTACACCTAGTTAGTTACGCCTTCGCAGGCTTCCAACCACATTCACATTCGCTTGTAATGGGGAACGGATTGTGGTTGTCGGGACATGTGATCCATTTATTGGTCCACGCATCAGATTTATTTGAATCCGACCAGCCTTCTAATTCCAGGTGATGTGGATACTTTGGGTAGGGCGCAGGTCCGCGGTCCGTTGAGCCAGAGTATGGAATTCCAGACACGATCATCGTTGAATGGATATGCAACACGTTGCCCATGTCAGTGATGAAGTCTTCTTTCACGGAGAATTCCGTAAACCCAAGTTCTGCAGTTACTGATGTAATTCGGTTTACATCGGATGCAGGGAATTTCCTATGGCCACGAGCTTCGAAGGCTGCAATTGCTTCTGTGATGTTCATTATTTATTCCATTCGTCGTCGAGGAAGTAACCAAAATCGTAGGTCCAGGTGGCGTAGTGAGGCCATATCTTTTCCACCCAGTTGTGGGCGGCATCGTGATCAACATTGTGGTGGCGCATGTACCAGGCCTTCAGAATAAGACCGGTGCGACTGCGACCACCATGGCAATGGATAACAACTTCGCGACCTTCACGTAAGAAGGCTTCGATGGAGTCAACTGCATCGGTCACCACTGATTGCAAGTGTGTGTTGCGGTCATCATTATCGATGAGATAAAACTCGCGGCGATTAGGGATATGTGCGAGACGACCATACGTACGGCACAGAGACACAACGCCCATATTGGGATCAGCCAGTGGTGCACCTGTCATGTTGCAGGCAAAGATGCCGGCATCGTGCAGCATGGTGGGCTGAATAACTGACTCGAGGGGAGTCTCTTTCTTTGGGTCCTTGCCAAGAAGTTCGTGTGCCGTATCGAGCAACGTACCGATGTTGTAGTGCTTGGTGCTGCCATCGGGTTGGCGAACACTGCCATTTACATACGTGGTCCAGCGAGATGGAATCTGCTGAATGCCATACATTGCTCCTGCAATAGCACCGGTAACTGCTGCGACAGTGTCGGCATCATCGCCAAGGTTGACAGCTGTGGTGACAGCTTCTTCGAATGAGCTGGTGTTGCGTACACACCAAATGGCTTGTGCCACACATGTCCATACAGATCCGTTGCCGGGGTATCCGCGCAGTGAAGGATTCCATTGATCGCTCAGCATGTCGGCATACACATCGTGTTGTGGGCCACTCACAATGTCGAGAATGTTGGCAAACGAATCTTCAAATGATCCCGAGATGATGATGCGTCGAATGAGTTCAGCAACGATCGCTGCACCATACGACGCACCTTCTTCGTAATGAGTGAGATCAGATTGCTGGCGAGCAATCAGTGCAGTCTTTGGTGCGCCCCAACGAAGCCCGGCAATTCCGATGGGCGCGATACGCATAACAGAACCATTACCTGCTGATTGGCCCAAATAGGCGTGTGCTTCTTCGGCAGCAGTGGTGTGATCATCGTGACTGAGCGCGCCACGGGTTGTGTTTCAAATATCGGCAGCTGTTTGTGCCCATGCCTTGAAATGGTTCCATGTGGTCTCTGCGTTGAAGGATCCACTGGCAAGTGAGGTGGCAAGTGCGAGTGCCATCTGTGTGTCATCGGTGAATTCACCTGGTGCCCAACCGAAGCTGCCGCCACCAATGAGTTCGCCCGCACCGCCAAGAACTGGAGTGGGGAAGCGGCGTGCGTAGGTGCCCCCTGGTTGGAACTCAAAGGGGGCCCCGAGTGCATCGGCGACCGCGGCACCAACAAGGCATCCGATTGCTGCGTGGAGCTGGCGTCGGGTGAGGCGGGTGGTATCGAGTGGGTGTGTGGTTATCTGTGTCATATGGCCTCCGGTGTTGCTGGGTGTATTCATGTCGTAATGACTCTAATATTTGGGTGTGTCAGAGTAGCACACGGCATTTATTTAGGGTCATTTTGTCTCTAATCTGCTATGATCAACCCATGCCAAAGCACACACGAACAGTCCAGCACAACGTCTATGTATACGTAGATACGGTGCTCTTCACCTTGATCGACGGAGTCCTCAATGTGTTGGTAGTAAAGAGAAAGACTGCTCCTGATGGCAAGTTTGCTCTGCCTGGAGGCCTAGTAGAAGACGGTGAAACCCTTGCCGAAGCTGCGAGCAGAGAGTTGTATGAAGAGACGGAAATGGAGTTTCGTCCGGAGAACCTATTGCAGATTGGTGCATACGGCGACCCCGATCGTGACACGCGATACGGGCGTGCGATCTCTGTGGCGTTTCTTGCCATGACTCCGAATCCCCCCGTGCCGAACGCCGGGTCTGATGCAACGAGCACGCAGTTCATTGAATACCGCAAGGCACGTAAGCCAGGAGTGCTTGAGTTTGATCATCGCAACATTGTGGGTGACGCCAGGCGACTTGCAAGTAGGCAATTGGAAGACACGGCAATTGCATTGAACTTTTGCGAAGAGGAGTTCACCATTGGCGAACTACGCATTGTGTACGAGGCGTTTTACCAACGAGAACTAGACCCAGCAAACTTTCGACGAAAGGTAGAAAAAATTGATGGTTTCATTATTCCGCAGAAGTCTTTATCGCTATCGGAGAGCGCTGGCCGGCCTGCTCGGCTCTACAAACGTGGGAAAAAACAAGACCTGTATCCGCCCATCTATTTCCGCCGTCAAGACCAATAGGAGAATAAATGGTGCTTCGTCGCACATCTGGAAAAACTGAATCTCAAAAGTGGCAAGAGTTGAAACGAGTTGCGTTAGAAGTTCGTGACGATATCGATTACGAGATCTTGGGCTTGTGGGATGAAGACCAAGAGTCGTATGAGCAGGTGCGGGCTCGAATGGCAAAAGCCTTTGGTGCGTTGCGAGGCGCAATAGTGACGCTTGGGTATGTGCGACGGTTCGATTGGACCAATTGGGAAAGACCGCATCCCACTATGGAAGAAATTGCCACATTGGATGAAGACGATGTCTCTAAATTCCTCACCAGAATCATTCGACAGGACCGATTTGTAGAAGGCAATTTTGAGCATGCCTGCCGGATTGGGATTGTTTCGGCGTTGGCGTTACGTGCGTATCACATAACTCTTCTCGATGAAGAGGGTTGGCCAAAAGCGCTACGGGTGGATGACAAAGGTGAATTGTCTGGCGATATCGAGTGTGTGGCAAAGGCAAAGATGATCAAAGGCCGGTTGATGTCCGCGCGATCCACATGCCCACTCGATTGCCCAGGATTTCGCGTACGAGTGAAATGGGATCGCCGCGCATTGCCCACGCATGTTTGCTCATCGAAATGGCACTATGACTGGGATACGAACCAGATCATCATTGTCGGTGGCGGAATGATTGACGGGCTATCAAAAAAGCAACGCGACGACATGAATCAAAGATCTAGCGACCTGCTCGACCAGTTATTCGCTGCAGATGACAAAAAGAAGAAGAAGTCTTAGTTCTTCTTCTTCGGGTTCGACCCGGAGTTTTGACCAAAGATGTGCGACACCGTGGTGGTGATCTCGGGGGCTGGAATTGCTTCCTCAGTAATGAGGCACAAGTCATCTGCTGAGATGTT
>WLEX01000171.1 GCA_009704065.1 Actinomycetota bacterium | reverse complement strand
TCATGGCTTAGATATTTGCAGACTTCTGCAGTTGCATGCGCCTGAATGCATAGAAAGCCCACACCAACAACACTCCAGCCGCCATTGAAGCGGAAGCCGATAGCAGGTGGTAGCCAATGGCTTTACGAATAAAACCCGACGATAATCCCGCCATGCCGCCACAAAAACTCATCATGAGATCAGCGGACCCCTGCACGGTGACACGTTTGTCATCGGGGACGGATTCGAGCAACATCGCAGAACCGCCGATGAGGCCGAAGTTCCATCCGATGCCAAGGAACCACAATGCAGGAAACAAGATGATTGCCGCTTCGCCACTGATTGCTGACATAACAGTTGCCATCACCAGAATGAAAGAGCCGAGGAGAACAGCATGGTGTGTTCCCTTGCGATCTGCATAACGACCAACTAACGGGCTAAAGGCATACATGCCAGCAACATGCAACGACACCACGTATTGGCTCAAGCCTTCGTGTCCGTGCAATTTCATATGCACGGGGGTCATTGCCATCACCGCCACCATGGTTGCTTGCGAGATCACCATTGCAGCAAGAGCGAGTCGACCCTTAGGGGTGTCGACCACGATGCGCAGGGCTTCAGAAATACTTGGAAGCTTCACTCCCCCTTTTGGTGTGATGCCTCCAGCAACAACTAGCGGGTCGGGACGAAGGCGCAATGCAGTGTTGAGAAAGGCTCCCAACAACACGACAGACGACAACACCCATGGTCCGGTGTATTTGCTCCAGTTGAACCAATCTTGCCCTGCCGCTTCCGCAGGACCAATGAGTAATGGCCCGAACACGGCGCCAAAAGTGGAGGCAAACACAATGCGACTCATGGAACTTGCACGATTTGTGGGGTCTGCAAGATCGGTGGCTGCGTAGCGTGCGAGCAAGTTCGATGCTTGACCATTACCGAACAAGAACAGGCCGATCATGAAGAGAACGAGAGATTTGTTTTCTGCACCTGTTGCTGCAATGAGCGCGCCAACGGTTGCTAGTGCGTAACCCAGTTGCAATCCGGGCCGGCGACCACGACGCATCATGAGGCGCGACAACACTTGTGCCATAAACGCAGTACCGATGGTGACAGTGGCTGTTGCTATGCCACCCCACGGTGTGGTGTCACCCAAAATGTCTTGCACTACATAAGCGCCAACGGTGACCGCCGATGCCAGAGCTGCAGCACCGATGATTTGCCCCATCGTGAGCACCCGCAAGGTGCGCTTTTGAAGCGCGATGCGATCTGTATCGCTAATGGGCATTATCTAATTGCTTTAACGGCGTACTGTGCCGCGCTGAGCAACGTGAGCGCAACAGCGATCCATAGCAAGATGGTGAAGGTCCAGGTTTGGTCGATCACCGAAAATGGAGCCAAAGCAAAACCCACTGCCATCTGCTGACTAAAGGTTTTGATTTTTGCAGTCTTGCTGGCGGGCATCGACACACCTTTTGAACCAACAAACACGCGATACAAGCTCACGATGATTTCACGAGCAGCAATGATCAGAACCGGCACCATCCACAACACATCGCGGCTCACTAAAGTAAACATGGCGCCAAGAACAAGGATCTTGTCGGCTAACGGGTCGAGAAATGCACCGCTGCGAGTGATGCCATGTTTGCGTGCGAGATACCCATCGAAACCGTCACTGCTGCACAAGATGATCCACACAGCGAGGGCAACGTATGAGCCACGCCCATCGTCAGGGATAAGCATGAAGAGAAACGGCGAGGCCAATACGCGACCAACAGTGACCATATTGGCCCAGGTGACAATTGCTGTTTCGTCGACGGCCATCAGTTATGCCTTTTCTGGTTCTACGGCTATGAGATCGGGTCCAAAAACCTGTTCCACGACCACTGTATGAAAACGACCCACTTCTAAGTGGTCGGGTACTTGCACTACACCATCAATTTCGGGTGCTTCACGGAACGAACGAGCAATGCCTGGTTCATCGACAAGTACTTCAATAGTTTCACCCAACAACAGATCACGACGTTCCGATGTGATGTTGTCTTGCATCTCACGCAATTCAGCAAGACGCTCATTCATGAGACCTTCGGGTACTCGGTCTGGCAACGACAACGCATGCGTTCCTTCTTCGGGACTAAAGGCGAAGAAGCCACACCAGTCGAGTTGAGCATCACGCACGAACGACAACAACTGGTCGTGGTCTTCTTCGGTTTCACCGGGGTACCCAACAATAAAGTTGCTGCGGAATGCTGCTTGTGGTGACAAAGTACGAATACGTGCGATGCGCTCGAGGAATCGAGGACCATCTCCCCAACGCTTCATGCGGCGAAGATGTTCTTTGCTTGCATGTTGCAGCGAGAGGTCGAAATACGGAACACCCGTTTCCAAAATGGCATCGATGAGCTCATCGGAAAGATCACTTGGATACAGATACAACAAGCGCACCCAGTCGGCCATTGCTGCAACGTCACGTACTAACTGCACGATAGAACCGGCACCGAGTTCATCGGGGCGGTCTTTGCCGTAGCTGGCGAGGTCTTGTGCGATGAGAACCACTTCGCGAACTTCAAGTTGTTCAACTTCAGTAAGAATCGACGACACATCACGACTGCGTTGTGGACCGCGGAAACTAGGAATGGCACAAAAGCCACAGCTACGGTCACAGCCTTCTGCGATTTTTACATATGCCCATGGCGAGGTTGACTTGGGACGAGGAAGGTTCAAAAGATCGAACTTTGGAACTTCACCTGTCACAGCGATTGGCTTGCGTGTTAATTGCAACGGCACACCAAAGCCAGCCACTTGATCTGCCTCGGGCAGTGCTTCCGCTAATTCATCGCCGTACCGTTCAGCCATGCAACCAGTCACAATGAGACGTGACGAACGCTTACGAGTGTCGTCGAGCGTCAACATGGTGTCGATGCTTTCTTGGCGAGCCTCTTCAATAAAGGCACAGGTGTTCACCACAACAACATCGGCTTTCGACGCATCATCGGTGGCCACGAGACCGTCGGCGATGAGTTTGCCGGCGATTTTTTCAGAGTCGACCTGGTTCTTCGGGCAACCCAAAGTTTCGATGTAGTAGCGCTGAACCATCGCTCAAGAGCCTACTGATTATTGAGCTTGAGTCCCTTGTATGGCCATGGCATTGAGAGCAAAGTGCCAGTTGACGAGGCCGTAATGAAGGCCGTAGCGAAATCGGGGCCGCCAAAGCAGATATTGGTGGTGATGCGGTCATCGACTGCAATGTGCTGCAACACCTCGCCTGACGGTGAAATAACGGTGATGCCTCCATTAATGAGGGTGGCGACACACACGTTTCCATCGCCATCGACGGCAAGCGAATCGAAAAGTTGATATCCGGGCAAACCGCAAAGAACGGTGTTGCTGTCGGGTGGAGCAAGTTTTCCGGGCGCCGTGACCGCACGTTGGTACACGCGACCTGTGTGAGTCTCAGCCCAGTACAAAGTTTTTTCATCGGGCGACAGGCCAATACCGTTTGGGCCGTCGACAGGGAACGCCACTTCTTCAATAAACGAGCCATCGATGTGTGCGTAATAAATGCCGGTGCGATCAGCTGTGCGTTCGGTACGTAGCCCGTGATCGGTGAAATAGAAGCCGCCCTGTTTGTCGAACACGATGTCGTTAGGGGCACGCAATGCAATCTCGCCGCAATGTGTGTATAGATCAGTGACAGCACCTGATGCGATATCGACACGCTGAATGCGACCACCGACGTAAATCGATTCATCAAATGGTCCTGGGTATGTGAGCCCACCTGCATTCAATGGAGTGAATGCATTGCCGTTGTTGCACAGATACAACGCACCATCGGGGCCAAGCGCTAAGCCATTGGGGCCACCATTTATTTCGGCAACAGT
>WLEX01000170.1 GCA_009704065.1 Actinomycetota bacterium | reverse complement strand
GTGCCGTTGTATTCGCCGCCACCGCGCAACATTTCCGCAAACTTCAAGTAATCGCTTGTTGTGGAGACCAAACCGCCGCCGCCAAGATGCGCTTTTGGTTCTACAAGCGCACCTGCACCACCTGCATTGTTGAGCAAGATTTTCTTGTCAGCTGGGTTTGGTACATAGAGCGCAGCAAGACGGTCGGCTTTGTCTGCACTGCAGTGAAATGCGGTATCGGTCATACCGAGTGGATCGAAAATTCGCTTCTTCATGAATTCGCCAAGTGTCATGCCTGACAAAATCTCTACAACTCGACCCAACACATCGATCGACATGGAATATGCCCACTCAGTACCTGGCTGGAACATAAGGGGGAGTCCGGCAAGGATGTCGCAAATATCTGCAAGTGATGCATCACGTGGTGTTCCCCATTCAAAACCAGCGTTGCGATACATCTGGTCGACAGGATTTGAATACACAAACCCGTATGTCATTCCGGCAGTGTGTGAAAACAAATGCCACATTTCCATCGGCTCGGTTACCGGCTCGTATCGAGGTGCAGTGAGAGTTCCCGAACGAAAAACTTTTTGATCTGCAAATGAAGGGATAAACCATTTCACCTGGTCGTGCATTTCAAAGAGACCTTCTTCCCACAAAATAAGTGCAGCAACTGCACAAATGGGCTTGGTCATTGAATACGCGCGATAAATGGTGTCGTCAGCAATGGGCTTGCCATTCTCTACATCGGCATGGCCGTACATGTCGCTGTAGGCAAGTTTTCCTCCACGGGAAACAGTGATGTGATAGCCAGGCAGCTTTCCGCTGTCGACATACTTGCCGAAGTGGGTACGGATACGTGCGAGACGTGTTGGGTCTAGACCAACTTCGGTGGGATCAACGGAAACTGCAAGAT
Organism: Actinomycetota bacterium; assembly: GCA_009704065.1. GTDB lineage: Bacteria > Actinomycetota > Acidimicrobiia > Acidimicrobiales > Ilumatobacteraceae > UBA2093. The sequence continues at coordinate 2,965 of WLEX01000170.1, read as the reverse complement.
TCGACATGACCGAATCGTAGAACTACCTCGAGGGGCAATTGGTACTGGAAGGGCTATTCGGCTTTTGGCGTGAAATCACGGAATGCAGCAAGGGCTCGCGGGCCATACACCGTGCCAGGACCACCGCTCATAGCGATAGCAACACCAATGGTCTCAGCCACTTCTGCTTCAGTTGCCTTGTTGAGGGCTGCGCCTCGTGCATGACTAGCAATGCATCCATCACACCGCACAGCTATAGCAATGGCGAGCGCCAACAACTCTTTTGTCTTCTTATCGAGTGCGCCTTCGGCAAAAGCTGCGCTGTGCAATTGAAGGAATCCGTCGTACACATCCGGAATGAGTGCACGTAGTTCACGACCCTCAGGTGCGAGTTGGGCAAGTACGCCCCGGCCATGGTCGTGGACGTGATCTGTCATGCAAACACTGTAAGGGCGTCGTTGTCGGCAACACAATTGAGTGCACGCAACAACATGTCTTGTAACAATTGTTGACCACGTTCGTTTTGTTCAGCAAAGCCGCCAAAGGTGGTAACTCCGTAGGTAACACAGAAACAAATAGCGACGAGATACTGACGCCACATTTCATCATGGTCGAGTGAGATTCCGTGGTGCTCAAGACGACTCAGATAGGTATCTACCAACTCACGGTCGTGACCACGACGCACATTTGTAGCAATGGATTGGCTAATGAAATATCCGACGTCATACATTCCTGAACCTACGCCGATGAGCTGGAAGTCGATGACGGCAGGATTTTCTCCATCGAACATGATGTTGTCGGCGCGATAATCACCATGGCACAAAGTGGCGGGCGCCATGAGATTACCCAGCATCCATGAAACCTTGCCGCCCCAAATATCGCCAATTCCACGAACGCTGTCGGGAAGCAAATGGCCTGCATACTGTTCAACGTTTGGCCAACCTTGTGCCCACAGCATTGGAAGAACTGCTTCGTATGTGGGATTCAACAATGGTTGAAATACATCTTGCATGCCTGACAACTTGGGGCTGTTCCACCACATGGCGTGATAATCGGCAAGTGTCTCGAGGAGAATCTTCGATTCTGCAAGGCTGACACCTTCAATTTGGTTGAGACCGCGATAATGACCAATGTCTTCCATAGCGATAGTGAAGTTTGTGTTTTCGCCTTCAATGGCCTGCCCGTAGCACTTCGCAGTAGTAAACGGCGCCGATGGTGCGCAATCGCGATAAAACATCAACTCGCGAATGTAAAGAACAAGTGCATCCGCAGTGAACCGCTGCGTTGCATCGTCGGTGGGATATTTCACAACAAAAGACGTTGGTGCCTTGGTATCGCCCGAATACTTGGGCGTCACGCGCTGCAAAATGCTGAGGATGCCCACTCCTTCACCGATGCGCTCGGTTGCAACTGAAGTAACTGTGACTCCGTCTTCCAAACTTCCGCTTCCGCGCAACACGCCCTCCACCCATTGTGGTGTGATGTCTTTTTCTGATGCAAGAAGTCCAAGACCACTTGAGATGAGATCAACAATTGCCATGGAAGTACCCCCCGGTTACGCGTTTCCCCCGAAACGATGAGAGGAACACTAGTTGCCTTGCAGGCGAACGCAAATAGTTACCTCGTAGGCTTGGAACATGTCGGATCTACGCGTTGGCCTTATTGGCACCGGAATGATGGGTTGTGAGCATTTGCGCAACCTCATGGGAATCGATTCGGTCGCAGTTACTGCAGTCAGTGACCCGAACGAAGAGTCGCTTCGATGGGCAGCAAAGACCTTGGGCGATAGGGCAGTTGGTGCATCTCAGTTCGCATCTCATCAAGACCTCCTCGAAAGTGGCTTGGTAGATGCGGTGTTGGTTGCATCACCGAACTACACACATAAATCTGTTCTCGACGACATCTTGTCTACTGATATTCCTGTGCTTGTTGAAAAGCCAATGTGCACCACGGTGGAAGATTGTGTATCAGTTGTGCAAGCACAATCACTTCGTTCTGCCCTTACGTGGGTAGGTCTTGAGTATCGATACATGGCGCCCATCGCCGGTTTATTGAACGAACTACGTAGTGGAATCATCGGCAACATGAAGATGATGTCGATTCGTGAACATCGCTTTCCCTTTTTGGTGAAGGTTGATAACTGGAACCGTTTTTCCAAAAACACCGGCGGCACCTTAGTAGAGAAGTGTTGTCATTTTTTTGACCTCATGAATGTGGCAGTCGGTTCACGGCCCATTCGTGTGATGGCCAGTGGCGGACAAGATGTGAATCATCTTGACGAGATATACAACGGTGAACGCAGTGACATTATTGATAACGCGTATGTGATTGTTGAATATGCCAATGGTGTGCGCACCATGCTCGACCTTTCAATGTTTGCAGAAGGCGGTCAACACGAACAGGAAATTACTGTGGTGGGCGACAAAGGCAAACTTGAAGCATTCGTGCCTGGCAACGGCAAGATATTTTTAGGCGATCGCACATCACGATCTGTGAGCGAAATTGATGTTCCTACAGATCCAGACATCGCACACATGGGATTTCATTTCGGAGCAAGTTTTATTGAGTGCAAGCGATTCGTAGACGCAGTGCTCAACAACACACCACCCGAGGTAACCGTGATTGACGGTCTGTGGTCGGTGGTGATTGGTGCAGCTGCACATAAATCAATCGACAAACAACGCCCCGTCCTTATTTCGGAGTACGGCCTCTAATATGCAAAATCTTGCGTTACTCCTGAATGTTGTTTCTACATGCGTCATGGTAGGAGTTATCTGGTTTGTTCAGATTGTCCACTATCCATTGTTGGCAGTAGTGCCGGTGGATAGTGCGAAGGCTGTTGCAGTTGAGCATCAACGAACAACTTCCTATGTGGTGGGACCGCCAATGGCAATTGAGGGAGTTACTACTTTGTACCTTCTAGCTAACGCTCACAGTTCGGTGTGGTGGTGGCTGCCATGGGCAAACGCCATTTGTTTAGCGGTTG
>WLEX01000017.1 GCA_009704065.1 Actinomycetota bacterium | reverse complement strand
GACCACCACTGAGCTGGACACCCACTGTGTCGCTCATGACCGCTTCAAGCTGGTGGGCTTCGTCGAAGATGACCACGTCGTGGGGAGGAAGGATTGCCCCGCCGCTTGCTACGTGGAGTCCGTACAAGTGCAAATTGACTACCACCACATCGGCATCGGTTGCTGCTTCACGCGCTCGCTCGGCGAAACATGATCCGCCAACAGGGCATTTTGTGCGTCCTGGACACTCGTCGCTACCAACGCTTGTGGCCATACGTGCACGCTCGCTTGGCACACGATCGAGTTCTTCGAAATCACCTGTCTTAGTTTTGGCAGCCCATTTGATTATTGTGTCGATTTCTTTCTTGGTTCCACTCGATACTTCGTCGAACTCCAATTGATTCGACTTATCGGATAATTCACTGACGCGTTGCTTGCACACATAATTGCTTCGACCCTTGACAACTGCCCAAGTGAAGTCGATGCCTAGGTGTTGCTCGAGTAGTGGTAAATCGTTTCGATCTAATTGATCTTGCAGTGCTTTAGTTGCTGTGGCCACCACAGTTTTTTTGCCATTGAGTAACGCAGGGACCAGGTAACCGAGTGACTTGCCAGTACCAGTTCCGGCTTGCACAATTATTGAACGACCAGCGGCAAGGTTTACGGCGATTGCATGAGACATGTCGATCTGGCCTTGTCGTTCTTCTGCTCCGTCGAATGAAGAGGTGACTTTACGAAGAGCCGCAATTGCCTCGTCGCCTGCAAGAGACCTACTCATCGTTGTTTGTCGCGTTGGAAGGAAGAGATTGCATTGTCGAGTTCAGCAGCATTGAAGTCTGGCCATGCATGATCGGTGAAATAGACGGTTGCCTCTGGTATCTGCCACAACATAAAATTCGAAATTCGCGTCTCACCCGATGTGCGAATAAGCAAATCAACATCAGGCATATCGGGGCTATACAAGTGTGAAGAGATGGAGTCGGGAGTTACCTCGCCGTGACTCATAGCCAATTGTGCTGCGCGCAACAGTTCTGCTCTGCTGCCGTAATCGAAGGCAACGGTCACTTCGAGCCCAGAGTTGTGGGCTGTGTCGGCAATTGCCTTAGTGATGGCTTTTTGAACATAGATCGGTGTCCTGGCTCCACGTTCCTTGAACGGGCGACCAATCCAGCGGGTGCGCGCATTGTTTTCATTCATCTCGTCGATGCGAGCGAATAGTTTTCGGTGAAGAGACAAAATATGACGAACTTCTGCTCGTGGTCGTACCCAGTTTTCAGTAGAAAATCCGAAAACTGTCAGCCAAGGGATCTGGCGTGCCGAGGCTGCTCGCACTGCTCCAGCTAATGCCTCTTCTCCGGCGGTGTGGCCTTCATTGCGTGGTAATCCACGCCGGTTGGCCCACCGACCATTGCCGTCCATGATGCAAGCCACATGAATGGGGGAGGGCAAAAGTGAAGAATCCATGACCTAAGCACCCTAGTTACTGGCTGTGTGGATGGCAGTGCAACGCCTCGATAGAGGCCGGCGTGGGAGAATGGCTATGTGCCGCATCGTTCTGAGTCACCCGAAACTGGCCTTGACCATGTGGTGGTCGTAGGTGGCACCCCTCACGACTGGTTGAAGATGTCGGGTCGGGAGTGGCGTCAACGTTTGGAATCGGTGGCAGTAGGGGCAGCAGCCGGTGGAGCGCGTTGGGTGTCGGTACTGCCGCATCATGGCGAGAATTTTTCATCCGAAGACGAAGATGTGTTTCGCACCGCCTTGCTTGAAACTACAGGCGTACTTTCTGTGGAATCCTCGTCGCGTCGCTTTATGTGGAAACGAGATGATCGCTTAACAGTCATTGTGGATTGCAATGCCGATGGTCGTATGCGTTTTGCTCACACCATTGAGAATTTGCGCAAAGCCGGTGTTGATGCTTCCAGCCTCACAGAAGAATCGATATCAGAAGCTGTTCTTGCCCCGGCTACGGCAGAGGCTGACCTTGTCGTTGTTATTGGTCCCCCAGATCGGATTCCGAAATCATTGATTTGGGAATTGGCCTATAGCGAGTTGGTGTTCCTTGATATCCATTGGGAAGACATGATTTCTTCTCATATTGAACTTGCTATCGATGACTTCAATCGACGTCATCGCCGCTTTGGCGGACTCGATTCGTGAGTTCTTATAGAGACAACGCTGTTGTGCTCGGCACGTACAAGTTCGGAGAAGCTGATCGTGTAGTTGTGCTTCTCACTCAGCACCATGGAAAAATTCGCGCAGTTGCTCGCGGGGTTCGCAAAACTAAATCTTCGATTGGCGCACGGCTCGAGCCAATGAGTCATGTCGACGTGTCGCTACGTAGCGGCAAAGACCTAGACACCGTTGCAGAGGTGAAACTCATTCACACGCACTCGGATCTTCGAACAGATTTTGATCGTTTGAATCAGGGGTTGTCGATGTTGGAGGCGGTTAACAAATTGACTCCAGACAGGGAGCCAGTACCGCATCTGTATGAAGTGTTATCTCGGGCGCTTCACGCTCTGAATCAACATGGATCACCTCTTATGTTGGGAGCGTTCTATTGGAGACTGCTATCCATAGAAGGCCACGGACCTCAAATAGATCATTGTGTGCAGTGCGGTGAAGAGGGAAATATTGTCTCGTTCGATGTACTGGAAGGCGGTGGCCACTGCGCAGCATGCCGATCCGGTGTTCCCATCTCTTCGGCAGCGCTCGACATTATGAAAATGGTTCTCGGTGGGCGCATGAACGAGGCGTTATCGCTCGAGGAGTCTCCCGCGGTACATGAGGTGAGCCAATTGGCTATGGAAGCAATGGAAAGCCACCTTGAACGGCGACTCCGAAGCCTCGGTGTGTTCGACCGCCACTTGTAGGCTTAACCCCTATGCCAGCAAGCGACCTCGAGCAAATCGTCAATCTCTGCAAGCGACGCGGGTACGTATATCCGAGCGCCGAGATCTATGGAGGTTTCCGGTCCTCATACGACTACGGCCCATTGGGCTCCCTCATGTTGCGCAATGTAAAAGATGCATGGATTCGCACCATGGTGCAACAGCGCGATGACACGGTTCTTATTGATGCTGCCATTCTCGGACCACCGCAAATATTTGAAGCAAGCGGTCACTTGGCTAATTTTTCTGATCCGCTGGTCGATTGCACTGTGTGTAAGCGCCGCTTTCGGGAAGATCATATTGAGACTCGCGATTGCCCTCAAGGAATGAAGGGCTGTCAGTTCACTGAATCTCGAGCCTTCAACCTCATGTTTAAGACAACAGCTGGACCTGTTGAAGGTTCAGGCGCCGATGTGTATCTACGTCCTGAAACAGCCCAAGGAATGTTTGTGAACTTTGCCAATGTTTTACAGACAAGCCGCAAGCGACCACCGTTTGGTATCGCACAAGTGGGTAAAAGTTTTCGTAACGAAATTACTCCTGGAAACTTCATTTTTCGTACACGCGAGTTCGAGCAGATGGAAATGGAATTCTTTGTTCCTCCAGCTGAAGGTCCTAAGTGGTACGAATACTGGTGCAAGGCACGCCTTGATTGGTATGTCGATCTAGGTATCCCACGCGAAATGTTACGCATTCGTGCACACGATGCAGATGAGTTGTCGCATTACTCAGCGGGTACTAGCGACGTTGAATTTATGTTCCCGTGGGGTTGGGGCGAACTAGAGGGTGTCGCTCAGCGAACTGACTTCGACCTCACACAACACAGCAATGCCTCTGGTCAGAAACTTGATTTCTTCGATCAAGCAACTAATGAGCGGTACATCCCCTATGTCATCGAGCCAGCAGCCGGGGCCAACCGCACTATGGCTGCATTTCTTTTGGCGGCCTATGACGAGGACATTGTTAACGATGAGCCACGAACCGTGTTGCGATTGCATCCACGTTTGGCGCCGTACAAGGTTGCTGTGTTGCCATTGTCAAAGAAAGACACGTTGTCTCCTTTGGCACGGGAAATATATGGCACGTTGTCACAGAGATATATGTGTGACTACGACGAGACTCAAGCCATCGGCCGTAGGTATCGCCGCCAGGACGAAATCGGAACGCCATTGTGTGTCACAGTTGATTTCGACTCACTAGAAGACAACGCGGTCACCATTCGTCATCGCGATTCCACTGAGCAGGTCCGCGTACCCATCGCCGACCTAGTCGCAGAAGTCTCAGCCATTTTGGGCTTTTAGTTTCCTGCATTTGCGGTGTAGTTTGGCTGTGTCGGCAATTCGACATCATTATTTTGGGGGAACCATGAGCACCATTGCACTTCTTGCAAAACTTCCAGCAGCTGAAGGTAAGGGCGGAGAACTCGCCGAAGCATTTAAGGCTGCTTTTGAGCATGTCAATAAAGAGGCTGGCACTCGCATGTATGTATTGCATGTCGATGCAGCGAATGCCGATGTGTTGTGGGTGTACGAACTCTATGAAAACCAGGATGCAGCCAATGCACACATGGGTGCCGATTGGTTTGGACCCTTCAGTATGTCGTTGGCACCGTTCATGGGTGGTCGTCCTGAATTGATGTTCTTGACACCACTTGGCGGCAAGGGTCTATAGACCTCTACGGGTGCAGTTGAATGGCTAGCACCTATCTCGATTCCATTTTGCAGTGGCACCGCAAGCGTGCCCACGAAGACGCGCGGACTTTCGAAGACCTTCGTCTTGCTGCTTTGGCGTGTGCTCCAGCACGTGGGTTCGCATCTGCGATTTCAACGACGCCGCACTTGGCCGTCATTGCGGAATTAAAGAGAAAGTCGCCCTCTAAAGGTGATCTCAACATCGATCTCGATCCAGCCGATATTGCATCGATGTATCAACAAGGTGGTGCTTCGTGCATGTCGGTGTTGACCGATGTCAACCATTTCGGTGGCTCGGTCTCCGATCTGCAATCTGCTCGCTCTGCATGTTCACTTCCGGTAATACGCAAAGATTTCTCGGTTGACGCGCGCGACGTATGCGACGCACGAATTATGGGGGCTGATTGTGTGCTCTTGATTGCGGCTGCATTATCCGATGCCGAATTGGCATCATTTCTCGCGCTGTCTACAGAGATTGATATTGACGCACTAGTTGAAGTGCACGATGAGCGCGAGCTAGACCGGGCGTTGTCTGCTGGAGCAACTTTGGTCGGTGTGAATCAGCGTGACCTTGTCACCTTCGAAGTCGACCAGGATCGTGCAGTACGTGTTGCGGCAATGATGCCAAAGGGAATCATCAAGGTGGCTGAATCTGGTGTGCGAGGCAGAGACGATGCACTGGCATTGCGCCAAGCGGGATACGACGCAGTGTTAGTGGGTGAGCATTTGGTGACCTCGTCGGACCCCATTCGCGCGCTCACAGACTTGTGCGTCGATTAATCACACCTTCGCACCTCAGTGGGCGAGTACCGTACTGACATGTTCGTAAAGATCTGCGGAGTCACCACCGAAGAAGATGCCCTGTTGGCAGTCGCGCTCGGGGCGGATGCCATTGGGTTCGTCTTTGCGCCATCGGTTCGGCAAATTGCAGCACAAAAGGTGTACGACATCACGCGGAGACTCCCGCCTGAAATTCTCACAGTGGGCGTTTTTCGCGATGAGCTCCCACAACGTGTGATCGAGATGGTGCAGGCGAGCGGTGTAAAGGCAGCTCAATTACATGGCCACGAATCACCAGACGACGTTCTTCGGGTATCCCAGCATGTTCGCACGGTGATCAAGGCAGTCTCTGCCGGATCTCTCGACTCTGTACATGCAAACGAATTCAATACGCCACTGATTCTTCTCGACGCTCCGTCGCCTGGTTCAGGCTCAGTCTTCGACTGGAAGCTTGCAGGAGAAGTCCCCGAAGGTGTCAACATCATTTTGGCTGGAGGCTTGAGCCCCGAGAATGTGGCTGGTGGCATCGAAGCGGTGAGGCCTTTCGGGGTCGACGTTTCGAGTGGTGTGGAATCGGCTCCTGGCCGAAAAGACCCGCTCCTCTTGAAGCGATTTCTAGAGGCCGTTCGTTCTGTTTCTCGTTCAGAATATGACCCCGGTGATGTGCTGGCGTATGACTGGATGGACGAGTAAAGAGTCACTTGCAATGAGTGATGTGTTTAGGGCCATTTCGTGGTGGAATTGACAGATGTCGATTATGGTGACCCCCGGTTCAGATGGACGCTTCGGCGAGTTCGGTGGACGTTTTGTTCCCGAGACACTTGTGCCTGCGTGTCAAGAGTTGGAAGCAGCGTTTGCCGATGCCTGGGCTGACCCTATGTTTCGCAGTGACCTCGACCAGTTGTTGCACGAGTATGCCGGGCGCCCCAGCGGAATCACGGAATGCCATAACCTCAGTCGCAAGCTAGGTATTCGTTTGATTTTGAAGCGCGAAGATTTGAACCACACGGGTTCTCACAAGATCAACAACGTTCTTGGTCAAGTGTTGTTGGCAAAACGTATGGGCAAGAAGCGCATTGTTGCAGAAACGGGAGCCGGTCAACACGGTGTTGCCTCTGCCACTGCTGCTGCACTTCTTGGTTTGTCATGCAAGGTGTACATGGGCGAAGTTGATGTGTCGCGTCAAGAACTCAACGTTTTTCGCATGCGCTTGCTTGGATCTGAAGTAGAGGCTGTTACTTCTGGTAGCCGCACTTTGAAAGATGCCGTGAATGAAGCAATGCGAGATTGGGTCGCATCGGTTGAGACAACTCACTATTGCCTTGGTTCAGTTATGGGTCCGCATCCGTACCCGTATATGGTTCGCCAATTTCACCGCGTGATTGGTACTGAGGCTTTTGAACAGACCAATGAACTACTTGGTACTACTCCTGATTATGTGGTCGCGTGTGTTGGCGGTGGGTCAAATGCCATGGGAATCTTTTCAGGATTTGTTGATACGCCTGCACAACTAATCGGTGTCGAACCTGCTGGTGGTGCTGCAGTAACAAGAGGTCAGCCCGGTGTTGTTCACGGCATGAAGAGTTACCTTATGCAAGACGAGTACGGCCAAGTAGCAGAGGCTCATAGCATTTCTGCCGGTCTCGATTATCCAGGCGTTGGTCCAGAGCATTCATATCTTGCGTCAATTGGGCGTGCTCATTATCCAACTGTCACCGACGAGGAAGTAATTGAAGCTTTCCAGTTGATGTCACGTGAAGAAGGAATCATTCCTGCACTTGAATGCGCGCATGCGATGGCGTGGATTAGTCGCGAAGCAAAGAACATGCAAGGTAAAACAGTTCTCATGAACCTGTCAGGTCGTGGAGATAAAGACGTTGGCCAGATGATGACCATCCTGGACGGACTCAAGTGACAGGCAAAATCGAGACTGCGTTACGCCGCACAATCGACGCGGGTGGTAAAGGACTTGTGCCCTACATTACGGGTGGCTATCCCGGATGGATCGACTCAGTTCGTGCTTGTGCCGCCAATGGGGCGAATGCAATCGAGATTGGAATTCCCTTTTCTGATCCCGTGATGGACGGTCCCATCATTCAGCAGTCGTCGCAGGTGGCTCTCGATGCAGGCGCAACTCCCATTTCTATTTTGCAAGAAATTCGTACCCTCGACGTAGATGTTCCGTTAGCGGTGATGTGTTACTACAACACCGTTTTTCATGCGGGTCACGAACGATTTGCAGAGAGTCTTGCTGCTGCTGGGGTGTCGGGTGCGATTATTCCGGATCTTCCTCTAGAAGAAGCAGGGGATTGGTGTACTGCTGCAGACGCTGCAGGTATTGAAACAATTATGTTGGCTGCCCCAACTGCTCCCGATGCTCGTTTACCTTTGGTGGTGGCGCGCGCACGTGGTTTTGTGTATTCCGTGGGGTTGTTGGGAGTCACTGGTGAGCGTTCCGAATTGTCGAGTACCGCCACCACTTTGGCTGCACGTGTGAAGAAGGTAACCGATAAGCCAGTACTCGTTGGCGTCGGTGTATCTAATGCTGAACAAGCAGTGGAGGCTTCCCGCGTATCTGACGGAGTCATTATGGGCGCGGCTGTAGTGCGTCGAATGATCGAGGGTGGCTCAGAGGCTGTTGGTGATTTTGTGTCGGGTGTGCGAAAAGCCCTCGATGCAGCAACTTGGTAATTCCCTGTGAGCATTTTTGGCGACGGAGGATGTGAGCTATGCGAAGCATCAAAGATGTCCGAGTGGTTTTACGAAGATGAGGAATGCTGGATTGCCGAGTGCGAGAGTTGCTCAGTGCCCATGGTGGTGTGGCGCCAACACGATCCCGAGCCGCCGGAAGAAGTCCGTATACGGTTGCATCAACTGCTTGCAGAGGTAGTGGAGAAGCACTTCATATTCGAGATGAGAATCGACGACAATATGCGTACTATCCCGACTCACTATCACGCTCATGCACGACCTAAAGGTGGCTTTTACGGACACGGCACACGTCGTCCCACGGCGTAAGGCAATCATCTACTACCGTTAACTCATGTTGAAAGACGGATCTAAAGCTCCCAAGATTGAACTGCTCGATCAAGACGGAAAGAAATTTTCATTGGCTTCTCTCGGCAAGAAGAAGGTGTTGGTGTATTTCTATCCGAAGGCTGATACCCCGGGTTGCACTACTCAGTCGTGTGGTTTGCGAGATATCAAAGAGCAGATTGGTCGAACGGTGATCGTGGGCATCAGCCCAGACAAGTGTGAAAAGCAAAAGAAGTTTGATGACAAATACGAACTTGGTTTCACCTTGTTGGCAGATACTGAGCACACTGTGGCTGAAGCATTTTCAGTGTGGAAAGAAAAGTCGATGTATGGAAAGAAATACATGGGAATCGAACGCTCGGCTTTTCTCATTCAAGACGGAATTGTGTTGCATGCTTGGTACAAGATTTCGCCTGCCGATACTCCAACTAATTTATTGAAGGCTTTGAAGAAGTGAGTTTGTTTCCTCTCCCAATCGATGTCTTGCCGCATCGTTCCCCTTTTCTTTTCCTCGATTCAGTCTCGGCGCTAGAAGTCGGTGTCAGCGCAGTTGGGCACTGGAAGTTGGTGGGCGATGAGTGGTTCTTCCCAGGTCATTTCCCTGGACGGCCCACATTGCCTGGTGTTCTCATGTGCGAAGCAATCGCCCAGCTGGGTGCGTATGCACTTCTTACAGACCCAGTACATCAATCGAAACTTCCACTCTTCGGTGGGCTCGATGGTGCACGATTTCGCAGGCAAGTATCACCTGGAGACGAACTCGAACTGCAGGCAACTCTTGGTCACATCAGTGCACGTGGAGGTAAAGGATCTGGACGAGCGTTGCTCAACGGAAAGGTTGCCTGTGAGTGCGACCTGATGTTTGTTCTCGTCGATAAATAATGCGAACCGTTTCACGTGCCCCGGAGCTATTGGTGGTGGGGGATTATGTGGTGCGCAAATATGAGGAAGATGACGCTTCTGCATTAATGCGTGCAGTGACCGAGAGTCTCGACCATTTGTTGCCATGGATGCCATGGGCAAAGTTTGAACCACAATCGGTTGAGCAGCGCAAGGCACTGATTCGTGAATGGGATGCAGAATGGCGCAATCATTCGAATTTTGTTATGGGCATCTTCAAAGGTGAACGGGTTGTAGGTGGCACCGGCTTTCATTTGCGTGGCGATAATGGCTCCATAGAAATTGGGTACTGGTTACATGTGGATTTCGTGGGACAAGGAATTGCAGTACAGGTAACTTCAGCATTGACCAAATGTGCATTTGCAACTTGGCCAGAGATTTCTGTTGTCGAGATAGTCCACGATCAGGCAAACAAGAATTCACGACGTATTCCAGAATCACTCGGATTCTTACTTGTCGATCAATATGAACGCGTAGCTGAAGCGCCGGGTGAAGTGGGAGTGTGCATGCGCTGGCACATGACCCGAGAGGGAAGTTAATTACTTCGCAGGGCCGATGATGACTGAACCGTTGTGTCCGCCAAAACCAAAATTATTAGAGATGGCTGGACCTGGCTCCCATGCTCGAGCTGTTCCCATCACTAAGTCGATATCCATGGTGGGATCGAGTTCGGTAGTGCCTGCAGTCGGCGGAATCATTTTGTGTTGTATCGAAAGAACAACTTGAGCTGCTTCTAATGCTCCGGCCGCGCCAAGAGCATGACCGGTGACGCCTTTGCCACTAGTGACTGGCACGCCCCGGGATCCGAAAACATGTGACATAGCGGCTGATTCTGCAGCATCATTGAGAGGTGTTGAGGTGCCGTGCGCGTTGACCAAAGCAATATCAGACGGTTGTAGACCAGCATCGTCGAGAGCTAGTTGCATGCATGCGATAGCTCCTGTTCCGCCGGGTGCTGGAGCAGTGATGTGATGAGCGTCAGCATTGGATGCCGATCCGAGTATTTCACCCAAAATTGTGGCCCCACGTGCGACAGCAAGGTCGTACCGCTCAAGAATAAATACAGCGGCACCTTCACCCATGACAAAACCATCGCGAGTTGTGTCGAAGGGTTTTGACGATCCGGTTGATGACAAAGCAGTCATGTTGCCAAATCCGGCCAAAGATGTGAGCGTGGCTGCGCATTCTGAACCACCCGTTGCAACAGCGTCACACCGACCCCATGCAATGAGGCGAGCCGCATAACCAATTGCGTGTGTTCCCGCAGCACATGCGGTGCAAATCGTTTCGTTCGGTCCTTGAAGGCCGTAGCGCATCGAAATCGCTGCACCGGAAGCATTGGCCATCATCATCGGAACAAGGAATGGTGATACGCGACGTTCACCTTTTTCTACACGAACAATGACTTGCTCTTCGAGAGTATGAAGTCCACCGATTCCAGTAGCAAAAATGGTTCCGAATCGGGCAGGGTCCACATTGAGGGTGCCGGCTTGTTCAAACGCTTCAGCTGCTGCAGCAAGGGCTAATTGCTCAACTCTGTCTGCGCGTCGGGCGTCTTTTGGAGAATCGAAGAACGGCTGAGGATCCCAGTCGGTTATTTCGAGAGAACGAGTATCGGTGATGCCCGGCCCCATTAGCCCGTTCCAGTAAGCCTCTTTACCAATACCGCACGGAGCAACTACTCCGAGGCCTGTAATGGCTACGCGATGTCCGATGCCGTTCATGGCTATGAGATTTAGAGTTTGCTAACGATGACGTCGAAAGCTTGTCCGACGGTCTTAACTTCTGCAAGGTCGTCTTCAGGAACTTCGATGCCGAACTCTTCTTCAAGAGCCATTACCAATTCGACTACGTCGAGCGAGTCGGCATCGAGGTCGTCGGCAAAATTTGCACTGGGAACAACTTGTGAGGCTTCGACTGAAAGTGTTTCTACTGCGCACTTTACGAAGCGGGCGAAAAGTTCTTGGTCCATGGGGAGTCTCCTTGTTGAGTGGCTTCTAGTTTCGCACAGCAGAGTAGGCCAGTGGGCGATTGAGGAAGGGGCTAGTGCCCCATGCCTAATCCGCCATCGACGGGTATCAGGGCCCCAGTGATGTAGGCGGCGTCGGAACTGGCCAAGAAAGCAACCACACCGGCCACTTCGTCGGCAGTTGCCATACGTTGCAGTGGTACGGCTTTTGTGAGCTCTTGGAGCCGATCTTCGGACAATGCTGCAGTCATATCGGTCTGTACT
>WLEX01000169.1 GCA_009704065.1 Actinomycetota bacterium | reverse complement strand
CATCACGCGAATCGTGGAAGAGTTTGTGGCAGCAGGGGAAACAGTTCACGTAGTGACGGCATTGCCGTGGTACCGCACACATTCCATTGAAGAGGGATGGGCCGGACGTCTAGTGCGGCGCGAAAAAACTCCCTGGGGTTCCATTATCCGTGTGCATCCATTTCCCGGAAAGAGCAAATCGAATTTGTTGCGCCGTGCAGTGGGGTTTGGTGCATTCAGTGTGTTGGCTGGTGTGTGCACCTTGTTTGCTGGGGGAATTCATCGACGTCCTGCAGCTGTGATTTCTATGTCCCCTCCTCTCACACTTGGCCTCACTGGTTGGGTTGCGAGTCGGCTGCGGCGTTGTCCTTCTATTTTCAATATTCAAGATGTGTTTCCCGATGCAGCAGTAGAAACGGGCGCTATTACCAATAAGCGCATCATTGCTGTGGCGAGGTGGCTCGAACGTGTGAGTTACCACCGCTCTGATGCAGTAGTTGTGTTGTCTGATGACCTCAAAGCAAACGTTGTGGCAAAGGTGTCACCACGGTTTGCGTATCGCGTGCATGTGATTCCCAATTTTGTTGATGTCGATCGCATCGTGCCGATGGACCGTATGACTTCATATCGAAGCGAATTGGGTATCGGAAACGAACAAGTGGTGATGTATGCCGGCAATGTGGGGTATTCCCAATCGCTTGGCATGTTGTTACACGCCGCGCGTCACTTGCCCGACGTGTCGTTCGTGGTCAATGGCGATGGTTCAGCGCGTCGTGAATTGGAAGAAGAAGCGCAAGGCCTGCCCAATGTGTTTTTCTCTGGGTATCAGCCGCGAGAAAGAGTGGCTGAAGTTTTGGCCTCGGCTGATCTGCATGTGGTGCCTTTACGTGCTGGTCTTGGGGCAGTGAGTGTTCCGTCGAAGACCTACAGCATCTTGGCGGCGGCTAGGCCCGTGGTGGCTGCAATCGATGCCGGTACCGAGGTGACTCGTATTTTGGCCGAGAGTGGGGCAGGGGTCGCCGTAACTCCTGATGACCCCCATGCCTTTACCGATGCAATTCGTCACATGCTCGCCGATCCCTCATTGGCTCAAAATGCAGGACTGGCAGGCAGGCACTGGGTTGAGACCCACGTGTCCCCGTCCATTGTGGCCACCTCTTATCTTGCGATAGTCGCTGACCTTGGGGTCTAGCAGGTAGCCTCAATCCTTCGTGGCTAGTGGTTCATCAGCAAAAAAGGTCGCCCGTCTCGCGCAGAAGGGCAAAAACCAAAAGGTTCGCTTCCAAGGGGGCACCCTCTTTCCGACTGTCATGGCAGTAGTTGTCATACTCGGACTTGGTCTTATTGCCTATGCGCGTCAAGCACCTACTTCGGCTGATGCTGCACCAAAGATTTCTGATCGCTGGCACATTCCGTTCGGTATCTACAAATGTGATTCCTACCTGGCCGATATCTCGGGCACAAAACAAGGTGGCGAAAAAGCAGATCCAAATTTCGTGAAGTACGGCGTGTATAGCAATAACGATGGTGTCATTCACTGGCATCCTCAAGTTGCGGCTACAGGTTCTAAAGCAAAATTGGGAATCTTCCTCGATACGTATGGCATCAAGGTTGACACCAAGGGCATTACTTTCCCTGCCGATCAAAACAAAGGTGTTTCGTACACCGTTGCGAAAGACAAGTGCAAAGACAAGACCGGTAAAGAAGTCGACGCGCAGGTCCAAGTTATTAAGTGGGCGAAAGCAAGCGATTCAGCAAACTGGAAGCGCTTCATCACCGATTTCAATAACGTTCGAATCGACAAAGATCAAATCGCACTCACCATTGCGTTTGTAGCGCCAGGTGTCGACGTGCCATTGCCTACTTCGGCGGCGAAATTGGCTGATGTCATTGCTGCTGAGTACGGAACAGCAACCACAACCACAGTGAAAGGTGCAACTACCACCACTGTGAAGGGCGCAACCACCACCACGGTTGCTGCCACAACCACCACCGGCGGCTGATGCACGCGGTTGTACTTGTCGGGGGTTTTGGTACCCGATTGCGTCCGCTTACTCTCACTACGCCCAAGCCACTGTTGCCCATTGCCAATGTGCGCCAACTTGAGCACCTCATTGCCAATCTTGGGGCTGCAGGTGTAACCGAGGTAGTTCTTGCCATTGGTTTTAAACCAGAGCCGTTCTTGCAAGCATTCCCCGACGGTGTGTGTGCTGGTATTCCTTTGCATTACGCCGTTGAACCAGAACCACTCGATACTGCAGGCGCCATTGCCTTTGCTGCCCGTCACGCCGGAGTATCCGACACCTTTATTGTGATGAATGGTGACATTCTGTGCGATCTCGATTTGTCGTCGCTTGTTGCGTTTCACAAAGAGCATGGTGCCGAAGGCACATTGCATCTCACTCCTGTTGATGATCCGTCTCAATATGGTGTTGTCGAAATAAACGATGCCGGTTGGGTGCAGCGGTTTGTCGAAAAGCCACAACCAGGTGAAACTACGAGCAATGTTGTGAATGCGGGAACCTATGTTCTTGAACCTTCCGTTCTCAATCGCATCCCTGAAGGTGAGCGCATGTCTATTGAGCGAGTGGTGTTTCCCGCCATGGTTGCTGATGGAACATTGGCTGCAATGCCCACCAACGATTATTGGATCGACACTGGGTTACCCCATACGTATCTACAATCCAATCTCGACCTCATCGATGGAACGCGTACACGAATCTTGGCTTCAGTAGGTGCACACGCCCATGTTCATGCCACTGCATCCATTACTCACAGTGTGATTGGTGAAAATGCCATCATTGAAGATGGCTGTGTCATTATCGATTCTGTGGTTTTGCCTGGAGCCCATATTGGTTCGCGTGTGCGTCTCGAAAAGTCTCTTGTGATGGGAACAGTTGGATCCGATTCTTCGCTGCTGAACTGTGTGATTGGTGCGGATGCACAAGTGATGCCGAACACTCATCTCATTGATGCCAGAGTGCCGCATCCCGATGAAGCGAAATAAGTATGGCCTCTAAGAAGATTCTTATTTGCGGCGGTGCTGGTTTCATTGGTTCACATTTGGTCGATAGGTTCATCGCCGAAGGTCATGAAGTTGATGTGGTCGACAATTTGTCAACAGGAACACTCGCGAATCTTGCCGATGCGCGCAACGCTGCCGGTCGATTTAAGTTTCAAAACATTGCTATTGAATCAAGCGAATTTGCAGAACTTGTTTCACTGCGGCGTCCGAACATCATTGTCAATCTCGTTTCATTCTCTCCGTCACACGCACATCTGCATGGCGCGCTTTCCAGCATGGAGTTAAGTGTGGCGGTTCTCGAAGCAGCTCGATTGGCTGGCGTTGAGAAAGTTGTCTCTGCAATTCCTGGTGGTCTGCTGTATGGCGAAGTGGCAGTGCGCGATTTGCCAATCAAAGAAGGCCACTTAAACGATGCACGCATCGGCGAAGAAATATTTGCCCGTGCTGCAAGCGATATTCATTCTGTCTACCGCGAACGACATGGTGTTGAATTCACTGTGCTGGCAATGGGAAATGTTTACGGCCCGCGTCAGCGCACCGAAGATGGGGTAGTGGCGGCATTTGTCGACGCACTCGCTAACGGTCGCGCACCGATCGTGCACGGAAATGGCAAACAGTCTCGCGACTTTATTTATATCGACGACACAGTCGATGCATTGGCCCGTGCTACGGAACGTGCTGGTGGGCTAGTGGTCAATGTGGGCACTGGAATCTCTACGAGCGTTGCCGATTTATGGGCCACTATGGCTGGGGCTGCCTCACCAGTGCCGCGTACTAGTACTGCGCGTCCAAACGATTTGGCACGCATGTCGTTATCGCCGGTGCGTGCACGTATTCAGCTTGGTTGGTCACCGTT
>WLEX01000168.1 GCA_009704065.1 Actinomycetota bacterium | reverse complement strand
TTGTCGCCAAGTGCAGCACATGCAGACATCGTGTTGCCTGCAGCTGCCTACGGTGAAAAAGACGGAACCACCATGAACCTCGAAGGACGCGTTACAAACGTTGTTCAGAAGATCACTCCACGAGGCACTTCTCGTGCCGATTGGATGATTGCTGCGGAACTTCTCACGCTTCTTGGTCATGATTCTTCTGTATCAACTCTTGCCGATGTACAAAGCAAGATGGCTGCTGCGGTTCCCGGATTCGGTGTTACCACTACCTCGGTAGCAGTTCATCGTGATGGTGTGGTTGTCTCAGTCACTCCACCCGTGTCACCTGCGCCAACAGTTGCAGCTGCTCCGCGTAACTCATATGAGTTCCGCCTCGACGTCAGTCGCAAACTGTACGACCGTGCTATTTCCACACTCACGAGCCCGTCGTTGCAAAATCTTGCAACTTCTGCAACGGTTATCATTCACCCACTCGATCTCGATCGTGTGGGTGCTGTAGTGGGAGCAAATGTTCGAGTCTCTAGTGCACACAGTTCAATTGTCTTGCCAGTAAGCGCTTCCGATGCAATCCCACGCGGTATTGCAGTTGTTCCGTTTAATCAAAATGGCGCAGATGTTCGTGAACTCATTCGCCATGGCGAATCAGTTAATGATGTCCGAATCGAGTCAATGTGATTTCTTCGATTCTCGCTATTGACCCAATGCTCGACAAGGGTCTTTTGTGGACCCCCCTCATCATCGTGCTGGTCAAAGTAGTTCTGGTCTTCGTAGTCGGGCTTGTAGCCACCATGTTGATGGTGTGGTTTGAACGCAAAGTTATTGCTGGAATGCAGAACCGTGTTGGCCCGAATAAAGCGGGTCCATGGGGTCTTTTGCAAACATTGGCCGACGGAATCAAATTGTTCTTCAAAGAAGACTTGTTGCCTGAACGCTCAGACAAGTTTGTCTTCAAACTTGCCCCGTACATGGTGTTGGTTCCGGCATTCCTTACGTTTGCCATTATTCCGCTCGGTGGAGATTTCCGAGATGGCAAGGGAGGACTTGTCACTCTCTTTGGCCATCAAACACGTTTGCAATTGGCTGATCCACCGATCGGCGTGCTGTTCGCTCTAGCAATTTCATCGATTGCCATTTACGGCATCATGTTGGCTGGTTGGTCCAGTGGATCTAAGTATCCATTGCTTGGATCAGTGCGTGCATCAGCGCAAATGGTTTCCTATGAAGCGTCACTTGGCCTATCACTCGGTGCTGTTCTTTTGGTTTCGGGAACATTGTCTACTGCAGGGATCGTTGATGCGCAGTCATCAATTGGTCGCTGGAACCTGGTGGCAACTGGTTTCGTGCCTTTCTTTATCTTTCTCGTATCGGCAACCGCAGAACTGAATCGGCCCCCGTTCGACCTTGTAGAAGCAGAGCAGGAACTAGTGGGTGGTTTCAACACTGAGTACTCATCAATTCGTTTTGCGTTGTTTTACCTGGCTGAATTTATGAACACCATCACCATGTCGGCATTGATTGTCACATTGTTCTTCGGTGGACCACAGCCAATCTCTGTTGGCTCTGTCACTCTCGATATTCCATTGATTCCAAACGCCATCGAAGGCACCGTGTGGCTCATACTGAAGGTCCTTGTGTTCCTTTATATGTACGTATGGTTCCGCGCTACATTGCCTCGTTTCCGATACGACCAACTGATGGATCTCGGTTGGAAAATAATGATTCCTGCTTCACTCGGCTGGTTTATGTTGCTTGCCGCGCAGCGCGTTGGTCGCGAAGCTGGCTGGGATCAAATTGTGGTGACCTTGGTGACCGCGCTGGTATTGATTGCTGGCTATGCATTACTGCAATTAGCAGTGCATGTGAGCCGAGCCAATCGTGAGAAAAATGGAGCGAGCTTCTAATGGGCTACTTCGGAGGATTCCTTGTCACCATGCGTCAGCATGGTGCACGAAACAAAGTCACTACCGAATATTCGGGTGGTCGACTATTCCGTCGCAAGAACAGCGACACAAAAGACGAAAAGATCTCTAAGCCAGAACGTATGCACGGACGCCATGTTCTCAATCGTTATGAGGACGGCATGGAAAAGTGCATCGGGTGCGAACTGTGTGCCGGTGTTTGCCCAGCTAAATGTATTTATGTTCGTGGTGCTGACAACAATCCCGATGAACCAACATCTCCTGGTGAGCGTTTTGGTTTTATTTACGAGATCAACTATCTCCGTTGTATTCACTGTGATTTGTGTGTGGAAGCGTGTCCCACTCAGGCAATTACTGAAACCAAACTGTTTGAGTTCTCTTTCACTAACCGTCAAGATGCGATTTATACCAAGGCTGAATTGTTAGTAGATAACGCAGGACAGCCACAACACCTTCCGTGGGAAGACTGGCGTCCTGGCGAAGATGAAAACACATCGGGATGGATGCGTGCCACCTCACCTTCAGGCAATGCCGCATATGAAGGTGTTGTCGCATGGAGTGGCGAATTGGGCCATGGTGTGCGTAGTCCTGAACCAACACAAGAGGTTCGTGATCTTTCAGAGGGAGATCAGTAATGGAACTTGTGGTTTTCGTGCTGGCAGCCGCAATGGTGATGTCCGGAGCATTGGGCGTTGTGATCCGTCCGAACCCAGTTCATGCTGCGATGAGTCTCATCCTTACTTTGTTCGGAATTGCGGTTTTATTCGTAGTGCACAATGCTCATTTCCTTGCCGCTGTTCAGGTCATTGTGTATGCCGGAGCAATTGTTGTTTTGTTTCTTTTCGTCATCATGTTGCTTGGCGTCGATCGTGCTGAAGACATGTCAATCGAACCCATCACCGGACAACGTTCTCTTGCTGTCATCGTGGGCGGTGGAGTATCGGCCATTGTTATCGCAGCGGTCATTTCTTCTCGCACTGCTATCGGTGCGCTTGGAAAAGGCGTTGATGCCACAACTGGTGAGTCTCCCGACGCAAACATTCGTCAGTTGGCTCGCGCAATCTTTAAAGACAATGTCTTTGCATTTGAACTCACATCTGTTTTGCTTCTCGTTGCCGTTATCGGCACAGTTCTCATGGCCCGTAAATCAAAAACCGTAGGAACAGGGGAGTAACAACAATGTTGTCAGTTATTCAGCCCACGGAAACTTGGTATCTCATTTTGTCAGCCGTGCTTTTCGGTATCGGTGCAATGGGCGTCATGGTTCGACGTAACCCACTGGTTATGTTTATGTGCATCGAGCTCATGCTCAATGCAGTGAACTTGTCGTTTGTAGCTTTGTCATCGCGCATCGCCGATATCAATGGTCAAGTAGCTGTGTTCTTTGTACTTGTTGTCGCAGCTGCCGAAGTTGTTGTGGGTCTTGGAATCATTGTTTCCATCATGCGTCGCCGTACTTCAGTCACGGTCGACGATATGTCGGGACTGAAGGGCTAACACCATGTTGAACCTTGTTTGGTTAATCCCAGCCCTCCCGCTCACCGGATTTTTGCTCATTGTTTTACTTGGTCGCAAACTGGGTGAGCCATTCGCAGGAATCCTTGCAACTGTGATGACGGCATCTTCATTTGTGGTCACTGTTGGAGTGTTCTTCGATCTGTTGTCCAAAACAGCTGAAGAACGACATCACGTAGTCACTTTGTTCTCATGGCTGCCGGTGGGTGCACTGCATGTCGATTTGGCCTTGCTTGCAGATCCACTCAGCATCACCATGGCATTGTTCATCACTGGAATCGGATCCCTGATTCATCTGTATGCCATTGGATATATGCACGGTGATCCGAAGTTTCCTAAATTCTTCATGTATCTCAATTTGTTTGTCTTCTCCATGCTCATGTTGGTGTTGGGCGAAAACTTGCTCGTCACCTTCCTAGGTTGGGAAGGTGTGGGCGCG
>WLEX01000167.1 GCA_009704065.1 Actinomycetota bacterium | reverse complement strand
GATTGATAGGTCACCCGAGCCCATAACATCAAAGGGTGAGTTTTCCCGTTTCACGCCCTCGTCGTCTTCGTACCACTGCCGCAATGCGCGAACTAGTTGCAGAAACTCGCCTGCATGTCACCGACCTAGTTGCACCGCTGTTTGTGCGAGAAGGCATCAGTGCGCCACAGCCGATTGTTTCTCTGCCCGGCGTTATGCAACACACGCTTGCATCGTTAGAACAAGAAGTTCGTGAGCTGAGAGATCTTGGTGTTAAGGCAATCATTTTGTTTGGTGTGCCTGCGGCAAAAGATGAGATCGGATCTGGTGCCTTCAATCCACAGGGCATCGTGCAAGTCGCATTACGTCAATTGAAATCTGCATTAGGCGATGACATGGTGTTAATGGCCGACCTATGTGTCGATGAATACACATCGCACGGACATTGCGGCATCGTCGGCACCAATGGCGATGTCGATAACGATGCAACGCTCGAAATTTATTGCAAGGCTGCTATCGCACAAGCGACTGCTGGTGCGCACGTTGTTGCACCAAGCGGCATGATGGACGGCCAAGTCGGTGCCATTCGTGAAGCACTCGATGACGCCGGCTTTACAAATGTCGCCATCATGGCGTACTCCGCAAAATATGCATCTGCGTTGTACGGACCATTTCGCGATGCTGTCGACGTACAAATTGCTGGTGGTGGTCACCGCAAGGGGTATCAACAAGATTGGCGCAATGCACGCGAATCTATGCGTGAAGTTTTTGAAGACATTGAGCAGGGTGCCGACATTGTCATGGTGAAACCTGCGTTGGCATATCTCGATGTCATCGGCCAAGTACGCGCATCAGTTGATCATCCCGTAGCTGCGTACCACGTGAGTGGTGAATACTCAATGATCAAGGCTGCTGCAGAACGCGGCTGGATCGATCACGATGCTGTTGCTCTCGAACATCTCACTGCAATCAAACGCGCAGGTGCCGACATTATTCTCACGTATCTCACTCGTTGGTACGCCGAATACTCTTCCTGAAAGAAGTCACCATGACCGGAACAATTCCATTCTGTGATGAAACAGCATGTGCTCGTGCAGGGTGCACGGCCACTGTGTGTCGTGGTGCAGGAATGCCCTCAAATCAACAGTTTTTCGATCGTTCTGCTCGTGTTATCCCGGGCGGTGTCAACTCGTCTATTCGTGCGTTTAAAGCAGTGGGAGGCACGCCGTATGTTGTGTCGCGCGCGCAGGGAGCGTTTGTATACGACGTCGAAGGAAATGAACTCATCGACCTGGTGCAAAGCTACGGCGCCATTATTTTGGGTCATGCTCACCCAAAGGTGACCGAAGCAATTCGTACTGCAGCTGGCGACGGCACATCGTATGGAGCACCGACGCCACGCGAAATGAAATTGGCCGAAGCTATTTCTGAACGCGTTCCTAGTTGCGAACGTGTGAGATTTATGAATAGTGGTACCGAGGCAACGAGCACTGCAGTGCGACTTGCTCGTGGAGCTACTGGTCGCAAACGCATCGTTACCTTTCATGGAAACTTCCATGGTGCAACCGATGCGCTTCTAGCTGCAGGTGGCAGTGGCGTGGCAACGCTCGGACTGCCAGGTACTGCGGGTGTACCTGATGAAGCAGTGGCAAATACATGGGTACTTCCGTACAACGTGGTGCCCACACTCGACAACGATGTCGCAGCAGTATTCGTAGAACCTGTTGCAGCAAATATGGGACTTGTTGCACCTGCTGCTGGATTTCTTGAGGGTCTACGCGCAGAGTGTGATCGTGTTGGTGCTTTATTGGTATTCGATGAAGTCATCACCGGATTTCGCCTTGGTACCGGCGGCGCGCAGGCTAAGTACGACGTTCGTCCTGATCTCACTTGCTTCGGAAAAGTTATTGGTGGTGGATTACCTATCGGTGCTGTTGGCGGTCGTCGCGACATCATGGAAAATCTCACACCACTTGGATCCGTCTTTCATGCGGGAACACTTGCTGGAAATCCTCTTGCCACCGCTGCAGGTCTTGCAGCACTCAATGAATTAAATGCTGATGTGTATATGGAGCTCATGGCACGAGCACGACGTGCATCGGCATTGTTGCGAGATGCATGCGTAGATGCCGGAATCGCAGCGCAGTTTCCCGTGGTCGGAACACTGGTTGGAATGTATTTTGGCGATGCGTTGCATCGTGCACCCACGAACTTCGAGGAAGCAAAGACAACAAACGAGTCTTTGTACGCACAGGTGTTTCATGCACTGTTGAGTGGTGGAGTGGCCCTGGCACCAGGTGCATATGAGGCTGTATTCGTTGGTCTTTCCCATACCGATGCAGTTCTCGATCAATTGGCAGACCGTGTTGCAACAGCATTGAAGGGAATTGCTCGTTGAACAAACGAGTTCTGTACGGGGCATTAGCCGTACTGCTGGTGGCAGTTGCGTTTGTATCGCAACGAAATTCCACATCGTCGATTTCGGTTTCGGGTGTGCGACACAAGATTGACCTAGTGGCAAGTGTGAATGCAGTGAGCACCGATACTGGGTGGTCACAAGAAGGAACTGTTACTTCTGGTGGTTCCATTCGGTTGTCTCTCGATGACTTACGAACTTTTACAGTGCAATCGGGCACCCTTGTTGCAAACTATTCCGGAGTCAATGCATGCACAGATTTTGTGACTCCAAATGCATGCGTGTTCCTTGCCGACATGTTGGGTGATGCAGTGGTGTGGTTTGCGCTTGTTGCAGCAGACAAAGCAAGTGGTCAAGAGTTTCTGACACTTCCCGGATTAGTAGATATGCAAGCAAATGGCGATGAAGGTATTTTGCGAAACGGTTGGATCGTGAAGTTGGCAACACCAGTCAAAAGAATGTGTACCGACAAAGACACGTCGTCGTTGCGAGATTTCATCACACGATTTCCCGACACTGCAAGCACAGCATCACTTAATCTCATCACAGACAACATTGTGTCTGTGAACTGCGTGTAATTACTTACCGATTGATGCGCGGGGTTCAGTGCCCACGGGGCCTGGCTTATCCATCAACGCAGCAAAGTCTTTTTCGATGCTGTCGAATGTGCTGCCACCAGTTTCAAGTGCCTTGAAGATTTCAGATTCAGGTGAGCACCATGTTTCGAACTCAGCCTTCCACGCCTCACTCTTTGCGTCAGCACCTGAGATGTCGTAACGAACATGACATACGACTCCAAGAATTTGCGCTTCGGTCAACCCGCCGCCAGCTTTTTCACCTTGCATTGGCATTGGGTTTCCGTTGTATGAAAGTGGAACATGTGCTCCACCTTCGCGGTTTGGGTCACCGTATTGCTTTATGCCAGCAGCAACATATTTCTGACTGCCGTTGTACACGAAATTCAACATGTCTTCGATACGAGGAAATGTCTTCATGACTTCACCTTGGTACAACACGCGACCAGCTCCGCCAGCACCTTCTGCACCATGACAACCTGCGCACGATGAGTACACGGTTGTGCCGATGGAGAGAGGACCAGCAACTACTTTTTCTGCGGGCTTCAATGCGATGAGATACAACATGGCCCATACAGGCAATGTTGCAAGAGCTGTCATTGCCCAGAATGGAATCTTGCGTCGAGACTTTGCAGCCACAACGTAGGCAGGATCTTGTGCGACAGGTTTTGCCACTACAGGTGCAGCAGCTTTTGCTGGTGCAGGAGTTGCAGGTGCTGATTCCGTCTGTGCGGGGGCGTTGTCTGATGGAGCAGCGCCGGACGCTTCCGCGCGACGTGCTTTGGAGCGATTCAGAAGGTGCTCGGGGATCTCGGTCACTGCTGTTACCTCTCGGGGAGACCAGTCAGGTCGTAAGAGGGCGGAAGTGCCCTCAAATGCGAGTCCTGACTTCTCCACGATAGACAAATT
>WLEX01000166.1 GCA_009704065.1 Actinomycetota bacterium | reverse complement strand
TCAAAGCCCCGAAAGTCGGCTGGGCGCGTGTATTGGGGTTCTTCGAGCAGGCCTTCGGCCCCAAAACTCTCGGTAACGGGTGAAATTGCATTGCCCATGACCCCGGGGATCAACCGGGTGACTGCCTCGATAATGAGACACGCGGCCACTTCTCCCCCGGCCAGCACTACATCGCCCACCGATATTTCGTGGTCGACCAAGTGCTCACGGACCCGCTGGTCGACCCCTTCGTAGCGACCGCACAACAAACTGAACCCATCGAACCCGGCCAAGGTGGTGGCCATGGCCTGATTAAAAGGCTCTCCCCCAGGCCCCAACAGCAACAAAGGTCGAGGAGGCTTCACCGCTTCGACGGCATCGAAAATTGGTTCGGGTCGCATGAGCATGCCCGCGCCACCACCAAAGGGAGTGTCGTCGACCGTGCGATGCACATCGGTGGCATAGTCACGAATGTTGTGGCTCGTGATGGAAACAGCACCTGTTTGCTGAGCACGCCCCAAAAGACTGTGAGAACAAAACCCATCGACGATGTCGGGGAACAAGGTGAAGACATCGATACGCATCGTCACCGACAATACCTATTCCTGATCGTCGGAAGCGTCCGACAAGAGCGCTTCACGTAATCCCTGGGGTGGGTCGATGGTGGTAACGCCGTTCTCACACGTGAGAACAAACGGCATGGGCACTAAAACACCAGTAGATATTTCGAGAAGATCGTGAGCTGGGTTGTGCAAAACACCAGTGCAGGTACCCCACTCTTCACCGCCTGCGTCAACCACGCGAGAGCCAATGAGTTGATGCACCCACAAACCTTCGGCACTGTCGATTGGTTCGGCATACAAAAATTTATTGGTCAACTTTTCAACGGCATTGCGATCGTCGATACCTTCAAAGTGCACCACCCAGCGATCTTGCTGCGGACGCACAGTGACAATCGTGAGAATGCGAGGACCATTCGAATCGATAATGGTGAGTTGTGATCCAACAGAACGACGTTCGGAGAGATCAGAGGTAAGTGAAAGGAAAACATCTCCACGAACTCCGTGGGGTTTACCGATGCGACCGACTTCTAAAAAGCCGTCAGGTGGAGATTGAGAAACCAAATGGGTTAGGCATCGACAAAGTCGACATCAACATCGACATCGTCATTTGTTGCTGCAGCGCGCACCACGGTGCGGATGCTTTGTGCTGTGCGACCACGACGGCCGATAACACGACCAAGATCGCCAGGACCAACACGAACCTCGAGGAGGATCTTGTCGCCCTTGCCAGGACCAGAAGAAACATTCACTGCTTCGGCATCGTCGACAATGCTGCGCACGATATGTGTGAGCACTGCAACGGCGATAGGAGCCTCGAGTGTGTTTGCGTCGAATTCAGACACGAGAATTACTTAGCGCGAGCAGAGGTGAACTGTGCCCACGCTCCGCTGATTTCGAGAAGCTTGCGCACGCGCTCGGTTGGCTGTGCGCCTTCCATGAGCCACTTGACAGCTTTGTCGTTGTCGATAGTGATGGTGGACGGTTCTGTACGAGGGTTGTACTGACCGAGGATCTCGATGAAACGGCCATCACGGGCACGACGAGAATCGGCCGCGATAACGCGGTACTGCGGTTGCTTTTTTTTGCCAACTCGTGTGAGGCGCAATTTCACTGCCATGGTGCGATTTTCTCCTGAAAGGACCCAGTTCGGGACTAGGTAAGGCTAGCGGTGGAAACCCCCAGTCCCCAACGAAAAGCACTACTTCGAAAAAGGAGGAAATCCGGGAGGGCCGCCGGCACCCGGCATGCCAGGAAAGCCGCCAGGGCCAAACATGTCGCCCAGCTCGCGCATGGCGGCTTTCTTGTTGATTTTGGCTTTTCCCTTGCCCTGCTTGCCTTGTGGCTTGGCAAGGCCGCCCATCCGCTTCATCATTTTCTGCATTTCGGTGAATTGCTTGATGAGTTTGTTGATGTCAGAGACCTCTGTTCCGCTGCCTTTGGCGATGCGGGTCCGGCGACTGCCATTAATAATTTCTGGCTGACGGCGCTCTTGCGGGGTCATGGAGCGAATAATCGCCTCGGTGACCGTGACCATGTCGTCACCAATTTGGGCGTCCTTCATTTCCTTTGGCATGCCAGGCAACATGCCCATAATGCCGCTCAAGGGACCCATCTTTTTCAATTGCTGTAGTTGCTCGAGGAAATCTTCGAGGGTGAACTGACCTTCGAGCATGCGCGCGGCCGCTTCTTCGGCTTTGTCTTGCTCAAATACTTTTTCGGCTTGCTCGATAAGAGTGAGCACGTCACCCATTCCAAGAATTCGCCCCGCCATACGATCGGGGTGGAACTGTTCGAACGCATCGATGCGCTCGCCGGTCGCTGCGAATGCAATGGGCTTACCAATAACGCTCTTCACCGATAACGCAGCACCACCGCGTGCGTCGCCGTCGAGCTTGCTCATGATGACGCCGTCTATAGCGAGACGCTCGTCGAACGCTTTCGCAACAGTGACTGCATCTTGACCTGTCATCGCATCGACAACAAGGAACGTGTAGTTCGGCTTGACGGTTGCTGAGATATCGGCCACCTGGCGCATCATCTCTTCGTCAATTGCTAAACGACCTGCAGTGTCGACAATAAGAATGTCTTTACCGAGACGACGAGCCTCTTCAAGACCACGACGTGCCGTAGAAACAGGATCACCTGGTTCGCTGAAAACAGGAACACCCACTTGTGCGCCCAGTGTGCGCAACTGCTCTACTGCAGCGGGACGCTGTAAGTCGGCGCCCACCAACAGTGGCTGTCGCCCTTGCGACTTAAACCATCGTGCCAATTTTGCAGCGCTGGTGGTTTTACCTGAACCTTGCAGACCGGCCATGAGAACAACGGTGGGAGGAGCACTGGCGTAGGAAATCTTGAGAGTTTCGCCACCGAGCATGGCCACCAATTCGGCGTTAACAATTTTGATGATTTGTTGACTGGGGTCAAGTGCCTCAGAAACGGTGACACCAATTGCTTGTTCACGAATGCGTGCAACTACATCGCGCACCACACCAACGTTGACGTCAGCTTCTAACAGTGCGGTACGAATCTCGGCGAGAACTTCGTCTACATCGGCCTCGGTAAGACGACCTTTGCCACGAAGGCGTTTTGCTATTCCTTGAAGGCGATCGCCGAGTGAATCAAACATGCGAGATGAAGGCTACCGAATGGACCCGACTAGCCAATCGTGACGGCAGTTACCAGGGTCATTTCGATACTGAGATTGACGCGAGTTTTGCTGTAATTGGAGGTGAGCATGAATGCTTCTCCGTCCCGCATCGCTACCCGCACAGTCCATCCGTTCTCAGAGGCCACCTTGCCCGCTTCTTCCTCGGTCAAACCAATGAGCGTCTTTGCTGAAGTTTCATCGAGCGGCACGGCAACTGGTGCCGGTTCAATCTGACCGGGATCACTTCCACCTGTTCCGGGGTTGATGACTGCACTGCCACCAGGTGTGGAATCGCTTGATCCGTACACCAGGTACTTATCTTCGATTGCAATAACTGAACCCACATCGCCACTTTCGTTATAGAACGTGTAGGCAGGCAACAAGATCGTGGTCTTCGAGGTAAGAGTTGCTTGCATTAAGACGTACCGCGCACCGGTGATAGGAATCGTGACTGAATCGGGAATTGGATTTGACTGCGACATGATGTCGCGAGCAGCAGCAGTGGCCGTTCCCCACGACGTATAACGCGCATCGTTCAGACGTTTCACGGCATCTTCGGGTGAGACCATGTAATACCCATTTGCACGCTTCACATACACCAACGGACCAGATGCATAATTCAACGCACCTTCAGCTCCGTAAGAAAATGACACGGTCATATTGGTAGGAATTCCTGCAATATTCATCACGCCCGT
>WLEX01000165.1 GCA_009704065.1 Actinomycetota bacterium | reverse complement strand
GGTGATTCGGATGCACGCATCGATCAACGGCGCTCCATTCTCGATGCCATTTGTGCAGCGAGCGAACGAGTCATCGTTACTTGCAATGGTCGCAGCATTAAAAATAATGCCGAAGTCCCACTCATCACGCCGCTAGCCGAACTAGTCGACCTATGTGACCGGTGTGGAGCCACGTACTCAGGCAGTTTTTCTCCTATCGAAATTCGCCACCCGCGTCATTTCAGTTCGCCCATCAACTTCCTGCCCGATGCCATTACTACGGGTCGGGTGTGGTCGCACGATGTGGTCGCATTGCAGGCGTCCCAAACAACGGGAATCGTAGATACAGAGGCCAGCAGGCTCGCAGCGGCCATCGATGCACAGTCAAACGCATCTGCGAATGGTTCACGTACTGGTCACCGAATAGTGGAACCCTCAGCACTAGAGAGTTTTGTTCGTGATCCGCTCAATGCATTTGTTCGTTCGGCGCTTGGCATTAGTACATGGCGTGATCAGGCCGACGATGAACCTGCCACTATTCCGTTGTCGCTCACGAAGCCACAAACAACTGCACTACTTCAAGATCTTGCGTCGGCGCGCTTGGCTGGATTTTCTACCGAGCAGTGGGAACAGGTGCAGTCTCGTGCTGGCAACATTCCCGTTGGTCAGTACGGCACTCCTGTAGCAACATCTACGACGGCACGCATCGACGAGCTTCTTGCTCATGCGA
Organism: Actinomycetota bacterium; assembly: GCA_009704065.1. GTDB lineage: Bacteria > Actinomycetota > Acidimicrobiia > Acidimicrobiales > Ilumatobacteraceae > UBA2093. The sequence continues at coordinate 3,196 of WLEX01000165.1, read as the reverse complement.
ACAATTGGGGCATCAATCTTGCTCAACCGGAGCAATTCGATATCGACATTCCATATTCCGGCGGTGTTGTGTCGGGAAGTGTGGTGGCATTGCCAGCGCAAGACAACCGCATCGCTTTGGTTGACCTCAATGTGAGTGCCAAAGACAAAGATGTTCGTTTGCATCTTGCCGTGCAGTTGCTATTGCTTCGTGCCGCTGGTCACCTTTTTGTCGACGGCGTTGCCCTGATGTATGGCAGTAAGACCACAGCCGGCGCAAAAAGCGATGCAATCGTGTCGCATTACGTCATGCTCGACCCAGCAATCGACCAAAGCGCGGCCCAAGAAAAGATTGCATCTCTTGCACTTCTCTTCGAACGAGCACTCTTGCAACCGTTCCCATTATTCGGCGATACCGCCAAGAATGTTGCCGAGGGAGAGTTTGACGAAGCGAAAAAGAAATTCAATACGAAGATTTCTCAAGACAATAAAGATTCCGAAGGCAATCGTTTCTCCTACATTTCCACCAAAGAGTGTCTTCTCTTTGGAGTAACACCGGCGTTTGAAGAGGTTTATTCAATTCCAGGTGAGGTCATTGATTTCTTTAGTGATTTCTTTGCCACCATTCCATTGCAAAACGATGAAGCACTCGCAGAACTCGATTTGAAGCCGAAGCAGATAAAACCTCCTAATGGTGGAGATTCACGAAAGAGGTATCTCTTCTCATGAGTGACGTCCTTAATCTTCAAACCCAACCGCTCGACAATGGGCTATTCGTCGAGGCCAGCGCCGGCACCGGGAAGACATTCTCTGTCGCTGCTCTCATTGTCCGTGCAATAGCGACCGATGAATCACTTTCTATTTCAGAAATTCTGGTTACTACGTTTACCCGCAACGCCGCTGCCGAACTGCGAGATCGTGTGCGTCGGCGCTTGGTTCATACAGCTAAAGCCTTGCGCGACGGTAATAATCCTGACGGTGATGCAATTGTCGAAATGTTACAAAGGGGAAGCACCTTCGACATTCGTGAGTCGATTAATCGCATTACTCGGGCCATCATCGAATTCGATACCGCAACTATTTCCACCATTCACTCTGTGTGTACCAAAATTATTGCCCTAGCCGGAGAAACAACTGCCTTGGCTGGTGAAGATGATCAAGCCCGCATCATTGCTGAAGTGGTGAACGATGCACTAGTGGCTCAGTCAACGAGAACACCGGTTATCGATGAAGAATTATTGGTAGCGGTAGTTGCGAAGAAAATTGGTGAGCCTCTCACTGGGATGTGGATTGATACTCAAGTAGCTACAGATTCTGAATTAGTACAACGGCTTCAAAAATTGGTAGCCCATTGTGTTTCTCAAGTAGAAGAAAAACTAGAGGAGCATCCAAGTTTCGATTTCCTGATCCGGCGAGCACATACTTTGGTGCATGGCGGGAAAGCTGCTACAGCACTACGGGAATTCCGACGCAAGTATCGCTATCTCATTGTCGATGAAGCACAAGATACCGATTCGCAGCAATGGGAAATCTTTAGAGGAATTTTTCCTATTGAAGGTGAGCAGGCAACGGGGACCCTCATCGCAGTGGGCGATCCGAAACAGTCCATCTACAAATTCCGCGGCGCTGATATCGATGCCTACACGCGTGAACGTGCCAAAGGTGTAGTTCGCACATTGCGAACGAATTACCGCTCCGATGGGCCTGTGATCGATGGGCTGAATGCACTATTCGATGGCGCCACCTTCGGTGAAGATATTTCATATGTCAATGTGAATGTGCCAAAGGACAATCATGAGTCTGCAGTTGTAGGTGTTGAGCCTGTCGAAGTAGTCACTCTGTCCGAAGTCACCAATAACTCCGATCTCGCCGATGCGGCCTCATCACGAGTTGCTCAACTTCTCAATGGCACCACGCTCTTGCACGGCAACCCCATAGTCCCCAAAGACATTGTGGTGCTGGTGAAATCCGGAGCAGTAGGTAGTCGGGTAGAGCGCAACTTACGCCGGCTATCTATTCCTGCGGTCAGTACGGGCACTGCCTCTGTGATGCAAAGCGAAACCGCCGAACATTTCCGGGTGTTGTTGCGTGCGCTCGAACGTTTTGCCGATGCGAGTCGCGTGCGCCACGTACTCGGAACTCCATTCTTTGGAGTCCCTCTTACATCGCGGGCAATTCTCGACGACAACTTCATTTCTCATATTCAAGAGCAACTATCCGATTGGGCCACAATCCTGCGTCGGTCTGGTGTGGCTGCATTGTCAGCCACGGTGTTGTCCGATGCCGACACCATCGCCATGCTGTCTGCCGGCCTTGGAGGCGAACGGCGTCTCACCGATTTTTCGCACCTGACCGACTTGTTGTTTGCAGAAACGGGTGGAGCAGGGTGTTCCCCTACGCAGGCTCTCGAGGCGCTTGCAGAGTTGCACTTGGTGAATCCCACATCTGAAACTGTGAGTCGTCGCGTGGAAAGCGATTCAGATGCCGTGCAGATCATGACCATCCACGTTGCCAAAGGTCTTGAATTTCCTGTAGTGGTTGTGGCCGACCTATGGCATGGTGCGTTGTTTAATGGCGGTAACGAAGTCCCAGTGTTTCGTTTGCGCCAAGAAGATAGTCAAGTTGTGAGCGGGCGAGTGGTCGATATTGGCTGGGTGATTGGTGCCGAATCTCCTATTGGTGGTGTTCGTCGTCTTGAAGAAGCGTGCGAAGAATATTCCCGATTGCTTTATGTGGCAGCCACGCGCGCAAAACATCATGTGAGCATTCTTCATGCCCTCGATGTATCTGATTCCATCGTCCCTCAATTGTTCGACGCCGATGCACTAGCCGGAAAGAATCCGTCAGTCACTGTGGTCGATGGTGCAACTCTTCCTACAGCACGCTCATACAAAGCGCCCGAGATTGCTGCTAGTACACATGCGCCTGGCACGGCCACAATGCCAGAGGCCGTTATACAAACGTATCGACGCACTTCTTTTACAGGCATCACCGATAAGCAAAAAGGAGATTCATCTCACGCGCACATGGAAACACAGTCTGGTGGCGAGGAAGGCGAACGTATCTTCTCGCGTGTCACCGGATACGCAGCGGTGTCTGTCGAGTTTGGTGTGCCAGCCATGCCGTTGGCCCGTATTCCTGGTGGAACCCATATCGGAAAAATCTTGCACTCGGTGTATGAATTAATTGATCCCGCACATCACGACTTGCATGAACAT
>WLEX01000164.1 GCA_009704065.1 Actinomycetota bacterium | reverse complement strand
GGTTGCCGGTCGAACGGCGTAAATGGATCGTTATGAAAAACGATGCTCACTTAGGCGGCATACGAATGCCACCGTCAACTCTGATGGTTTCGGCATTCATGTAGCTGTTTGTGACGCACTCGAGCACCATGGAAGCAAGTTGTTCTGGCTTTCCAAGCTTCTGAGGGAACAAGACACCTTTTTGCAATTGTGACTTGAATGCTTCGCTCTGATCGCCTTGTCCGTAGATAGGAGTATCGATAAGTCCGGGAGCAACGGTGTTCACACGAATTCCACTTGCAGACAAGTCACGTGCGATCGGCAAGGTCATGCCTACAACGCCACCCTTTGAAGCGGAGTATGCGTTCTGACCAATCTGGCCGTCGAATGCTGCAACAGATGCAATGTTTACAATTGCTCCGCGCTCGCCATCTTCAAGTGGCTCGGTCTGGCTCATTGCGGTCGCCGCGATACGAATGGCATCGAAGGTGCCTACCAAGTTGATGGCGATGACCTTTTTGAATGCTTCGATATTTGCTGCTGAGTCGTATGAACCATCTTTACCAATGGTGCGCTGTGCCCAGCCGATACCAGCAGAGTTAACAAGCACGCGAAGTGGGCCCATTGACTTTGCCATTTCAACTGCATTGATGATGTCTTCTGTGTTGGTCACGTCGACGGCGCAAAATGCTCCACCGACTTCTTTTGCGAGTGCTTCGCCCACCTCTTGCTGGCGGTCAAGGTCGGCGATGACGACCTTTGCTCCACCTTTTGCAAGGAGACGAACAGAAGCTGCTCCGATACCGGATGCTCCACCTGTGACAATTGCGCTTACGCCTTTAAGTTCCATAGATACAAGGCTACGCAATGGCCCCACCTAGTTCCTAGCCGAGTGACAAATTGCCCTAAATCTGGGTGTGAGCCACGGCCAATGCGTCGACAAAATCGTTCATGCGGTTTCCGCTATGGCCTTTGACCCATTCGAACTCCACGCGACCACGTTGAATCACCAGGTCGATAAACGGTTCCCACAAATCGCGGTTCGCTACTGGTTGACGCTGTGAGTTCTTCCATCCGCGCTTGTGCCATCCGCGCCACCAACCATCGTTGAAACACTTCACCACGTAGGTGGAATCGGCCACAATGCGGATGATGCGCGGGTCGTCCTGAAATGTGCGCACCGCTTCGAAGGCCGCCATAATTTCCATACGTTGATTTGTAGAGCGCGCTTCTCCACCACTGTCGTTCACATCGCCCATAGGGGCAACTGCCCATGCCCAACCACCAGGGCCAGGATTACCCGAACACGCCCCGTCGGTGTAGATCACAATGACCTCGTCAGATAATTCCATCCCTCGATTGTTCACCATAGAGAACCAGACGACGCGCATTACCCACTATGCGTGGGAGAATAGGCCCGTGATCTTCGACGGCTCCATGCATCAACTGCCCGACACTGATCCGGGCGAAACTCAAGAATGGCTTGATTCGCTCGATGAGGTGGTGAGTGCGCACGGCCCCGAACGAGCCCGTTATTTGCTCTCTCGACTTCTTGAACGCGCACAACACACTCACGTCAATTTTCCAGGAACCGTTTCCACTCCATATGTCAACAGCATTCCCCGTGACGACGAACCATGGTTCCCCGGTGACGAACATTTAGAGCGTCGTATTCGTGCCTACATTCGCTGGAATGCAGCGGTCATGGTGGTTCGCGCAAATCATGCAGCCGACGGAATCGGTGGACACCTTTCCACATTTGCTAGTTCTGCAAGTTTGTACGAAATTGGTTTCAATCATTTCTTTCGGGGCAAAGACAACAATGCAGCCGGCGACCACGTGTATTTCCAAGGCCATGGATCGCCAGGCATTTATGCGCGCGCATTTCTCGAAGGCAGACTTAACGAAGACGACCTCGATCATTTCCGCCGCGAAATTGGAAGGGACGGCAAAGGGCTTTCTAGTTACCCGCACCCGCGACTCATGCCTGAGTTCTGGGAATTTCCCACCGTATCCATGGGGCTCGGACCAATCACCGCGTTGTATCAGGCACGTTTTAATCGCTATCTGCACAATCGTGGAATCGACGACACCTCACAAAGCAGAGTGTGGGCATTCCTTGGTGATGGTGAAACAGATGAACCAGAAACATTGGGATCTATATCTCTAGCAGCCCGCGAAAAGTTAGACAATCTCGTATTTGTCGTGAACTGCAATTTGCAACGCCTCGATGGCCCGGTACGTGGCAACGGAAAAATCATTCAAGAACTTGAAGCAGTCTTTCGTGGTGCTGGCTGGGATGTCATCAAAGTGGTGTGGGGTTCAAAGTGGGATGAACTACTCGCAGCCGATGTCGACGGTCTTTTGCTGAACAAAATGAACTCCACAGTCGATGGAGAATTTCAGCGCTACTCCATTGAAGATGGCGCATACATTCGTAGACACTTCTTTGGTTCAGATCCACGCTTGTTGCAAATGGTTGCGCACTTATCAGACGAAGATCTAGTCAATCTGCCGCGCGGTGGCCACGACTATCGCAAGCTGTACGCCGCATATAAAGCAGCTGCCGACAATCTTGGTTCGGGACGCCCTACTGCAATTTTGTGCAAGACCATTAAGGGTTGGACACTGGGACCACAGGTGGAAGGCCGCAACGCCACTCATCAGATAAAGAAAATGAACATCGAACAACTGCGTGCGATGCGTGATCGTTTGCATCTACAAGATGAGATTCCCGACTCTGCACTAGAAGGTGACGAGGCGCCGTACTACCGCCCTTCGGTTGATTCAGTGGAATACCAATACATGATGGAACGACGCCGAGCACTCGGTGGTTCATTGCCGCAGCGCGTGGTGCGCACTATCAATCCACTCACTCTTCCTGCGTCCGATGTATTCAGCGAATTTACGCAAGGGTCTGGCGAACAAGCAGTGAGTTCCACCATGGCGTTTACGCGCTTACTGCGCAACCTCGCACGCGATACATCGTTCGGACCTCGAGTTGTACCCATCGTTCCCGACGAAGCGCGCACATTCGGCATGGACTCATTGTTTCGCGAGCTGAAGATTTATGCATCGCAAGGCCAAAAATATGAGCCCGTCGATCACGACCTGTTGTTGTCATACGCCGAATCTGCTCAAGGACAAATCCTGGAAGAAGGAATCACCGAGGCAGGGGGAATGTCGAGCTGGATTGCTGCAGCTACCAGTTACGCCACCCGTGGCACTCCCATGGTTCCCTTCTTCACGTTCTATTCCATGTTTGGCTTTCAAAGAGTTGGTGACCTCATTTGGCAAGCAGCCGATGCACGCGCACGCGGATTTTTAATGGGTGCAACTGCTGGTCGTACCACCCTCATGGGTGAAGGGCTGCAACATCAAGATGGTCACAGCCTTCTCCTTGCTTCCACTATTCCTGCTTGCCAAGCGTACGACCCGGCGTTTGCTTACGAAGTAGCGGCCATTGTGCAACATGGAATCAATCGCATGTACGGCACAAACCCTGCAGACATCTTTTATTACATCACTTTGTACAACGAAAACATGTTGATGCCGGCACAACCGACACAGGTGTCCATGCAAGACATTGTGAACGGGTTGTACCAATACGCTCCAGCACAATCGGGAACCGCACATGCATCGTTGTTGTTCTCGGGTACAGCATTTGTTGCTGCTTCACAGGCGGCCGAAATATTGCGAACTCAATACTCAATCGATGTCGACCTATGGTCGGCTACGTCGTACAAGTCATTACGTGACGACGCAATAGAAGTAGAACACTGGAACAGACTTCATCCAGAAGATGCCCCACGGGATTCAATCATCTCTTCACTGCTGGGAACCGCTACCACCCCTGTTGTTGCTGTTACCGATTTCATGCGCATCGTGTCGGAACAAGTAGCTCCGTATATCCCCCATCGATCATTCACTGCACTTGGCACCGACGGAATGGG
>WLEX01000163.1 GCA_009704065.1 Actinomycetota bacterium | reverse complement strand
GACCTCGATTTGAAGCGTCCTATTTACAAAAAGACTGCTGCTTATGGCCACTTTGGTCGTTCAGAACCAGAGTTCACGTGGGAAGCACTTTCTCGTTTGTCTGACTTCAAGGCCGCTGTCAAGCTCTGAGCAATCAGACACCAATAGTTGCTTCGGTCGTTCCCGATATCTCGGGAATCGACAAAGTCTTCGATTATCTCGTCCCTGAAGAGCTCGTCACACGAGCAACACTCGGAGCACGAGTACGAATCAATCTCAATGGTCGTCGTGTTGGTGGCTTCATCGTCAGTGTTGGTCCGCTTGGAACACATGGTGATACGTCGCTAACTGTCGACCGTTTAGTTCCCATCGTGTCGGTATCAGGACTGGGAGTGGTTCCAGACGTAGTGGCTCTTACTGCATGGGTTGCACGTACATGGTGGGGGCCTTGGCGCGCTGTGCTTAGTAGTGCGTCCGCGCCACGCGTTCGTCAACGAATCGTGCATTCACGAATAGGTGAAATTAAACCCGACGCATCAGACGTGGTTGCAATGGCTACATATCGATTAATGGAACACGGTGGAGGACTACTGACAGTTCCTCCCACGCAGTCGGCGCTCAACGTTGTGAATGCGTTGGCAGTGCGTGCTCCGGTGCTGGTGGTGTGTCCTACACAACGTATGGCAAGCATGGGTGCCGCTGCATTGCGACGTAAGGGTTTTTCTACTGCTGTAGTCCCCGACGAGTGGGACAATGCACTGGGCGGCGTCGATGTGGTTATTGGTGCGCGGTCCGCGGTGTTTGCGCCGTGCCCTCGGTTGAGCGCAATTGTGGTGATCGACGAACATGATGAATCGTTGATTGACGAGCGATCTCCAACGTGGGATGCCACAAGTGTTGCTCGTGAACGTGCGCAACAAGCCGGCGTTCCTGTTATCGCTACATCGTCGGTTCCCTCTGCAGAATCGATTGCAGGGTTTAGCGACATGACTGATGATGTGGAAGTTGATAGTGGTTGGCCACGCATATCTATTGCGAATCTCGACGACATACCAGTGGGTCATTCGTTGTTGTCTTCAGAGATGATGCAATCGATTTCTCATAAGGGTTCCACGACTATTTGCGTTCTCAACACAAAGGGCAAGGCACGACTCATTGTGTGTAAGTCGTGTAAGGCTGTGCAGCGATGCAAGGGATGTGAAGCCCTTCTCACACAGGACTCACTTGGCCAACTGTTGTGTGAACGTTGTTCTGAACATCGTGGCGGAGTATGCGTGGAATGCGGAAGAAGTGCATTCACGGTTCCTCGTGGTGGTGTCTCGATGTTGCGATCACAATTGCAGGTCTCTAGTGCAAATCCCATCATCGAGATAACAGCGGACTCTGAAGATAAATGGACCAAAGGAAATGTTTTTATTGGCACTGAAGCTGTGCTCTACCGCGTGGCCTTTGCTGATTGCATTGTGTTTGCCGATATCGATCGCGATCTCGGTGCGCCACGTTTATCTGCTCCTCGCGAGGTACTTTCGCTTGTTGCTCGTGCGTGTCGTACGGTTGGGGCGACAGGTCACGTTGTCATTCAGACTCGCCAGCCAGATCATCCGCTAATGAAAGCGCTCGGGAGTGCGAATGTGTCAGAGTCACTTCGACAATGGTCAGAGACTGATCTCGATCAGCGGCGCGCATTGATGCTGCCTCCATTTGGTCACATAGCCCGTTTGGTTATTGCGGAGCCACATTCGATCGACGAAGTTCCACTCCCTGCTGGTGTGTCCACTGCGCAGGATTCTGAATCAGTTCTCATCCGCGCGGGTGACAAAGACATGTTCGAAGAGGCGTTACTGGCTATCCGCACCACATTGGGTGCGGCAGTTCGGATGTATGTGCATCCGCGACGCTTTTAAGAAGTTGGTTCTACAGCAAGGACGCGAAATCCTTTGCTGCTTGCAACTCGTTCGCAGTGAAATGAATTGCTGGTAATCCATTCGGCTAATGAATCGGCTCCAAGATTTCTGCTAACCACCAAATGTGCAACTCCGCTTGAGTGCAGTTTTGTGAGCCATGTAGATAAAAGATCGTGAAGAGCTTGTTTTCCAATTCGGATTGGTGGGTTTGACCAAAGAAGCGAAAAAGCGATGTCTGGGTCGATTGATTCAGGTGACGCCACAATCACGTTGGCGCATGAATTGCGTGTGGCGTTCTCTGCGCATAGGTCTCGTGCCCGCTCGTTGATGTCGATTGCATACACCGTGCATTGGGGATACAACGCGGCCAGTGTGAGAGCTATTGCTCCAGATCCACAGCCCAAGTCGCACATCAACGAACCAGGGGGGAGCGTGAGGAGAGGTTGTTTACGCATTGTGTCTAGAAGAACGGCGGTGCCTTTGTCGAGCCCGTGCTGGCTAAAGACGCCACTTTCAGCAAACAAAGTCATAGTGCCACGAGCAGATTCGATGGTGAATTCAGACCGGCGGGAATCTGATTGTGGGGTACTTGAGAAGTAGTGGTCAGGTTTGCTCATATTGGTTGTGTCTCCACAGGTAGCCTTTCAGATTGTGGCCTATGACATTCGCACCTTCGGAGATCCTGTTCTCACTTCAGTGGCCGAGCAGGTCGAAAACATCGATGGCAAAATTGTGCGCTTGTCCCAGGCAATGCTGCAGGCCATGTATAAAGCGCCCGGGCTAGGTCTTGCTGCTCCTCAAATCGGTGTGCAAAAGCAAATGTTTGTGTACGACATCGACGGAGACCCCATCACATTGATCAACCCCAAAATCGTTGAATCTCGTGGTGAATGGGTCTACGACGAAGGCTGTTTGTCTATTCCTGGTCTCTATGTCGAAATGTTGCGACCGAAAGAAGTGTTGCTCGAAGGAGTTGATCTGTCTGGAAACACCATCCAGGTTGAGGCCGATGAGTTGTTGGCACGTTTGTTTCAGCACGAACTCGATCACCTGAACGGCGTTTTGATGTTTGACCGCATGACCCCTGATCAGCGAGATGAAGCATTGGCTGAATACAAACGCATCGCAGAAGGTGGTACCTCTGAAGGAGAAACCCGCCATATTGGGCTGAAGTAGTGATGACACCTGAGGCACGACCTCTAGTTTTTTTGGGAACACCCGATGCTGCCGCCACCATTTTGCGTGCGGTACTCGATGCGGGGATTCGTATTGAGCATGTCATCACCCGACCCGACACTCGTCGAGGTCGAGGCAACTCTGTGTCGGCAAGTCCGGTGAAAGCAGTCGCTATCGAATATGGCATCGATGTCTCATATGACCTCGGATGGATTTCAGCAAATGAGTCTCGGGGGCTGCTTGGGATTGTGGTTGCGTATGGTCGCATCATCCCTGAGTCGATGTTGAGCAAAACCCCAATGATTAATGTTCATTTTTCGCTGCTTCCCCGTTGGAGAGGGGCTGCTCCTGTGGAGCGTGCCATCTTGGCCGGTGACACCCACACTGGAGTATGCATTATGGAAGTCGAGCCAACACTCGATACGGGTGACGTGTACGCATGTAGGGAAATGGAACTTACCGACACGCATACTTCTGATTCTTTAACAAAAGATTTGGCGCGCCTCGGAGGAGACTTGTTGGTCGACGTTTTGCGCAATGGTCTTCAAACGCCTACTCCGCAAGATGGGGCAACAACATATGCACATAAGTTGTCGAGTGAAGAGGGTCGCATCGACTGGAATTCTCTGAGTGTCGAAGTCTCTCGCCATGTTCGAGCATTGCGAGCATTTACGGTGGTCGATGGTCAACGCGTTCGAGTACTGGAAGTAGAAGTTTTAACGCCATCTAGCGCAACAGTTCCTGGCGAGATCGCTCCAGATGCAAGCGTCGACACCGCAGATGGGGCAGTGCGGCTCGTCATGGTTCACCCAGAGGGCAAAGGCCCAATGACAGGTGCTGCTTGGTTGCGGGGCAAAGGTTTCGATGCCCCTTTGATCTGCGAGTAGTCAATAAATCAG
>WLEX01000162.1 GCA_009704065.1 Actinomycetota bacterium | reverse complement strand
GGCTCGGTGGCGAGTGCTTCATAGGCCTCGCTCACGAATGGCGAGAGCCTCGCAACAAGTTTTGCGCGCGCCTCTCCAAGTTGAGCGCCCTTGATAGCGAATTGTTGATCCCATACATCGAGCGTTGTTTCAATGTCGTCGGTGAGTCGACCATTTGATTGTTTCAGCAACACATTGCGTTGGCGAATGATGCGATCAACTTCTAGACGCAACGCATCGTTTTTCGGAGCGAGTGCAACCAATGCATCGTCGAGCATGTCGCGTCGCACCGATGGCCCTTCATACACAAGTTGTAAATCGGTTGGCGCAAAAACTGTTGAGCGAAACACGCCGAGCAAATCGCGCACGCGAGCCAATTTTTGTTTGTTCACTAACACTTTGTTGCGACCAGCGCGATTGATTTCGGCTTCCACCAAAATTTCGCGGCCGTCGTCGTGCACAATAAGTGCACGCACGTATGCACTGTCTTCGCCCTCGCGCACTAACGCATCATTGGGCACACCACGAAAGCTTTGCAGTGTCGACAAGTAACTCATTGCTTCGGCAAGACTTGTCTTTCCTTGCGCGTTGCGTCCGATAATTGCTGTAACGCCAGGATCTAATTCGATGATGGCGTGTTGATACACACGAAAGTTAGTGAGTTCAATGCGCCTAATTCCCATAACAGTGTTCGCGCTCAGCCGTTCAACAACAGCGTCGTCACGTTACAAACGTTGTGGCATTAACAGGTAGATGTACGAGTCGTCACCTACAGGGCTAACAATTGCTGGTTTGTTAGGAACACTTGTTGCAATGTTGACTTCTTCAGAAGTACACGCGTCGACACCGTTGGCCAAATATTCAGAGTTGAACGCCACGGTGATGTCTTCGCCGGAAAACTGCGCGTCGATATCTTCAACACTGGTGCTGCCGTCGGTGAGCTGCACTGTTAAGCGAATTCCTTCGTTCGACATACGCATACGTACCGGTGTCATGTCGGAAGCCAACACGCGTGTACGGCGCAATGCATCGAGAAGTTCTTCGCGATTCACTGTTGCGGTGTTGGTGTTGTTCTTCGGAATGATTGTTTGATACGGCGGATAGTCGGCATTGATAAGACGTGTCGACAATGTCATGGCCGGCGACTGGAACGTTGCGTCGATGTCGTTGAAACGAATGACAATTTCTTCCGACATGTCGAGAAGGCGTTGCAGTTCGGCAAGTGCGCGTGCAGGAATAAGAAACGAGTTGTCGGAGCCGGTGCTGGTGCCTGCAATGTCGCGCATTGCTAAGCGATAGCCGTCGGTAGCAACAAGGCGAATGCCTTTGTCGGTGGAAGCAAGCAACACGGCAGACAAGTGATGTTTTTGGGGATCGCCACTTGCAGCAAGAACAACTTGTGCCAACGCAGCTTTGAATTCGGCTGAGGCAATTGTGACGGGTTCACCCGATGGCGGTGTCGTGCGCGGAAATTCAATTGCGTTCAAGGTGGGAACAGTGAATTGAGATCGTTGTGCAGAAATAGTTGCGTTGTCACCAGCGAACTCAACGGTGATTTTTCCTGACGGCATCACGCGAACGATGTCGTTCATCATGCGCGCACTCACAAGTCCTTGGCCGTCGGTGTCTCCGCCGACAGGAAGAGTGAATTGCAATGAAATGTCTGAGTCGGTGCTCGAGGCCACCAATGTGTCGCCGGTGAGAATCATCTTGACTCCCGAGAGCGCAGGGGTTCCGGCGTTTCGAGATGATGCAATACGCGCGAGTGCTCCGAGAGCTTCGGCAAGAATTCCTTGTTCGCTTCTGAACTTCATGACCAGGCCTTTGTGATGTGTGAACGATTGTAGATGGCTGCAATTACCAATGCTGAAAAGTGGTTCATATGTTTAATAGTGGTAATAAGTGCTGTGGATTGTGGACGCAGACCCGCTGAGCCGTGTGGTTGCTGCAAACACCATGTGTACGACGAAGTGGTGTTGTGAACAGGTTGCACGTGTGTGATTTGAGACTGTGTGGACAAAGGGGTAGTTGTCCCCGACCCCTCACAGGTGCCCCACAGGGTGTTCCCCAAGAGATTCACAGCCCCGATTGACACGATTTAAGCGTTCTTGATCTTGGCGGTGATGTCGGTAACAAGGTCGAAAGTGGCCTTGTCCTCACGCATGAGGCGTTGGGTCTTGTCGACAGCATGAATAACCGTGGTGTGATCGCGACCGCCGAAGAGACGGGCGATGGCCGGGTAGCTGAGCTCGGTCATGTCGCGGAAGATATACATGGCAATCTGGCGGGCAGAGACCAAGGGCCGCTGGCGGGACTTGCCCTTGAGTGCCTCAACTGAGAAGTTCATGTATCCGGCGATCTCGACCAGCATTTCTTCGTCGGTGCGGTGCTTCGGAGCGGTGGCAGTAAGAAGGTCGGCCAACTGCTGTTCGGCCATGGCCACCGTGGCGTCCTCACGGGTGAGGTTGGCATAGGCGGTCACTCGAATGAGGGCACCTTCTAATTCACGGATGTTCGAGGTGATATTGGTGGCGATGAACTCGAGAACGTCGGCAGGAAGAGGGGTGTTATCCCGCTCGGCCTTATTACGCAAGATGGCGAGGCGGGTTTCGAGGTCGGGGGGCTGAATGTCGGTGATGAGCCCCCAGCGGAAACGGCCACGGAGGCGATCTTCGAGGGTAGGGATGGCGTCTGGCATGCGATCAGACGAAATAACGATCTGCTTGTTCGCTCCGTGGAGGGAGTTGAAGGTGTGGAAAAACTCCTCCTGGAGCCCTTCTTTGCCTTCCATGAACTGGATGTCGTCGATGAGCAAAACATCGACATCGCGGTACCTGCGTTTGAAGGCTGCGGTGGTGTTTGTACGAATCGCGTCGACGTATTCGTTCAAAAATGTTTCAGTAGAAACGTACCGAACTTCGTAATGCGCGTAATGAGCATGCACGTACCAACCAATTGCTTGGAGAAGGTGAGTTTTGCCAAGACCGGCGTGGCCGTAGATGAAGAGAGGGTTGTACGAACGCGCTGGGGTCTCTGCAACACGCAATGCTGCAGCAAGAGCGAATTGGTTTGATGCGCCTTTTACGAAGTTGTCGAAGGTGTAACGAGGATTAAGACCCACGGCCAAACCCTTGCCGTTATTGGTGTTTACGGGTACAGCTGGTGTGGTGTGTTCTTCAACAGTGATGACATCTGTGTCATCGGCAATGTGAAGGTCAGAGATTTCAATGATGAGTTCGCGATCGCTTTCGCCAATCTCATCGAGTGCATCGACAACAAGTGGTCGGTAGCGAGTAACGATGCGATCACGCACGTGAGCGTTCGGAACTTGCAAGCGAAGTGATTCATCGGTGCTCGTGAGGGCGACAACATCGTTGAATGTCGAGTACCAAACTCCCTCGGAGACTTGTGCTTTGAGGAGTTGCGCGGTGGCGTTCCACACTGCTTCATGGTTGCTCATGTTGTCCTCCTATTTGGGTCCTCCACAGCGATATCCACAGGCTGTGGATGACTGGGTGGTGTATTTCACCGGGAGATATGACCGTAGCAGGACTTGTGGATAAGCCAAATTTGGACGGTTCGGGTGGGAGCCCATTTCCCTCCGTTAGTCTCTGTTGGGCGTTCGTCTCGCACCTCAGGTGCAGGAACGTCTTATATTCGTCGCTTCGACCCCGAAGCATGTCCCAGTAGGAGGCGCCATGAAGCGCACCTTTCAGCCCAATAACCGACGCAAACTTCGTAAGCATGGCTTTCGTTCGCGCATGAGCACTCGTGCCGGCCGCGCAATCTTGAAGAACCGTCGCGCCAAGGGCCGCCACAAACTCAGCGCTTGATCGGCCGCATCCAGAGCCGATCGACCTTTCAGCGCCTACGCGCCGAGGGTCGCCATGTCCGTTCTGGTCCCCTGTCCTGCACCATGATGCTCGATTCATCTCTCTCTGTCCCCCAGGTCGGCTACGCCTTATCGCGTAGCTATGGGTCTGCCGTGCGCCGCAACCGTTTGCGCCGCCAATT
>WLEX01000161.1 GCA_009704065.1 Actinomycetota bacterium | reverse complement strand
TTCATCGACACATAAGTCGGCCATCAACACCATGTCGTCGCCCATTGCCGCTTTTATTTGACGTAGTGCAACTTGCACGATGCCCTGTGGATCGAAAGCGCCAGATCCGATCTCATCTTTTGCCGCAGGCACACCAAACAAAATGATTGCCTTAACACCAAGATCTTTTAGTTCACGAACTTCTTGTTCTAACGATGCAAGCGTGTGCTGCATCACGCCGGGCAGAGAAACAATCGGCTGTGGCTCGCTGATGCCTTCTCGCACAAACAGCGGTGCAACCAGGTCGGTGACATGCAGGCGAGTTTCGGCAACTAGTTCGCGCATTGCTGCAGTGGTACGAAGACGACGAGGGCGTGAAACGGGAAAACTCACCCTTTGATGTTATGGGCTCGGGTGACCTATCAATCGTTGAGAAGGCTCTCGGCGGTCTCAATCATTGATTCCAAAGTCTGATCAGGGGCAATTCCCGAGATATCGATACCTAATGCATCAGCCACTTTGGCCGTGGAGGGCCCAATTGCCACCACAAATGGTGGTGTAGAAGTACCAAATGCATCGAACCACGCGGTGACGGCACTGCCAGAAGCCAAGAGCAATACATCGGCCGCAAGAGCAGGCGACATCATTTCACGCGTGGGTCGCAATGAGACGGTGCGGTATGCCACTACACGTGTGACGTTCCAGCCCTTCGCTGCGATTGC
Organism: Actinomycetota bacterium; assembly: GCA_009704065.1. Taxonomy (GTDB): domain Bacteria; phylum Actinomycetota; class Acidimicrobiia; order Acidimicrobiales; family Ilumatobacteraceae; genus UBA2093. The sequence goes on along the minus strand of WLEX01000161.1, from coordinate 3,295 downwards.
ATCGCTGAGAGCATTATCGGCAAGATTTCCCTGCACTACAAGAACTTCGCCGACACCATCAGGAAATTGGGCAGCCAATATTTCTGAGCGTGCAGGTTCAGCAGTGATTGTTGCACTCACACCAAGTGAGCGACCGGTTGCTTCACCTACCACTGCGATATGTGGGAATCGTTCAACATCTCCCGCAGCATGAGCCGCACTAAAAAATGGTGCAATTCGTTCGGCACCATTAGGCGAAGTAACTACTACCCAATCGAAATCTTCAAAACGCTGAAGAACCTCGTCGCGTTCTCTTCCTTCATCGTCTGGTTCGGCGATAGCGATGAGTGGAACTTCAACTACTCGCGCACCACGTGCTTCAAGAAGTCTGCGCAGTGATTCATTTTGTGAAAGCGACCGAGTGATTACAACTGATCGATCGTGTAGAGAGTTACCCATGACCTACATGTGTGCATTCGTGAGGCGGTTTCGGCATTCGATTGCTGTCGCAGTTCCGACCACAATGTTGTCGTCAGAATCTCCAATGAATCCAGCAATCTGTACCGAATCTGTGCCGGCATCGTTTGCCATAAATGCATGAAAGGTTCCGTCGAGTGCCAAATGCGCTGCAACAGGTTGTGAGCAACCTGCACCTAATTCGGCAAGGAATGCACGTTCTGTTTCTACCGCACGACGGCTGGGAGCATGATCGATTGCCGACAAAATTTCTAAGGTTTGTACATCATCAACGCGCGCCTCTACAGCTACCGAGCCTTGGCCCACCATGGGTACCGCAACATCAATATCGAGAACTTGTGCAATGCGATCGGTGAGTCCGAGAATCTCTAATGCGGCAATTGCCATCACAATTGCTCCACCTTCGGGAATTTTCGACAATCGCGTTTGAATGTTGCCGCGTAAATCGACGAACTGAAGATCGGGCCGCAATCGCATGAGTTGTGCACGACGTCGTACCGACCCTGTTGCGATAGTTGCTCCCACGGCCAACTCATCGAGAGTGCAACCCACCAGTGCATCGTTCGGCGTGCGCCGTTCGCCGATTGCACCAATAAGTAATCCTTCAGCTTGTGCCGATGGTAAATCTTTTGCTGAATGAACAGCAACATCAGCGCGACCATCAAGAACTGCGCGCTGCACTTCCTTCACAAAAATTCCTTGTCCGCCCATGAGATGTAAAGGTGTTGTGGCGTTGAGATCACCCTGAGTATCGACAAACACATATTCAACGATGGTGCCTGGGACTGTGGCAGCAATGAGAGCACCAACAGCTTCGGCTTGCGTGCGTGCTTGGGCGCTCGAGCGCGTTGCAATTCGGACAGTAGACATATTCGTGATTAGTCGAGATTAAACAAATCTCGGACCGCCGCAGAAAGTCGTTCTCCCTGTGGGGTTCCAGCGGCTTCTCGGAGCCGAACCGATGGCGAATGCAGCATCTTGTTGATGATGCCCTTGGTGATGGCGTCGAGGGCGTCGCGTTGGTCGTCGGTGAGTTCAGCCAAGCGCGAGTCGAACTTTTCGATCTCGGAGCCGCGAATGCCTTCTACAACTTCACGTAGTTGCGCTACCAAGGGTGCCGCTTGGCGCTGAGCCTGATCGAGGGCGAATTTATTCACTTCTTCTGTGATGATGTCGCGAACTTGGCCCACTTCTGCAGCGCGTGCTTCTAATCCTCGTTGTGCCCATTCGCTGAGATGATCGAGGTCGCGCAATGTAACACCAGGCAATGTGTCTACGTGTGGGTCAATGTCACGCGGCAATGCCACATCGACAATAAGAAGTGGTGACTCTATTCCGATGCGCGCCCGGGACATGAGGCCATGATCAACGATGACTCCGCCTGCACCAGTGCATGCGAGCAATACATCGGTTCCCGATAGTTCGGTTTCAAGATGTTCAAAATGAGCTACTCGTGCGCCAACTTTTTCAGCGAGCGCTTCGCCACGCTCAACAGTGCGATTCATTACGGTGATATGAGCTGCACCTGCTCGCGCCAACGCCGCCGCAACACCTTCACCCATTTCGCCTGCGCCGACAACAAGCACGCGCTTTCCTGTGAGTGATCCCAAAATATCTTGAGCCATCTCTACTGCTGCGTGAGACATCGATGCAGTGGAACGGCTGATTGCTGTTTCAGTGCGGGCACGTTTCCCAGCTTCTAATGCATGACGGAACAACAAATTTAATGTGCTGCGAGAGGCGCCATGTTCCATTGCAAATTCCCAAGCACCACGCACTTGTCCGACGATTTCTGTCTCGCCAAGAACTGCTGAATCAATACCTGATGCCACTTCGAACAAATGAACGACTGCTTCGTTTTCATATTGGCTATACAAGTGTGGTGTGATTTCTTCGGCTGAAATACCACTCTTTGCACTGAGAAAACTAAGGATGTCTTCATAAGCGCTATGGAATCGTTCGGCTACTGCATACACCTCGGTGCGATTGCATGTAGACAACACAACAACTTCACGAATGTCGCCATGCGACGATAAGTCTTTCAAAGCGTCAGACATCACACTTTGTGAAATCATTACTTTTTCCAACAGTGTCACCGGACTGGTGCGATGGTTAACTCCGATGACAACAATGGACATGACGAATTAAGCGCTGACTGAACTTGATTGATCACCAGTTGCAACGGCACGTAGTCCGTTATTTCTGGTTTGTTCGTAGTAACTAAGAATTTGTAGTTCAAGTGCAAGATCAACTTTTCGAACGTTGACACCTCGCGGAACTGCAACAACGGTGGGCGCAAAGTTCATGATTGAACCAATGCCTGCTTTTACCAATGCATCGGCAGCTTCTTGCGCGTGTGCTGCTGGCGTAGCAATCACACCGATGCTCACGCTGTTGGCAGACACGATGACAGCAAGTTCATCGACATGCTTCACTCGCACTCCACCAACAACGGTGTCGAGCTTGCTTGCGTCTTTATCGACAACTCCGACTACGTGAAACCCACGTTCAGAGATGCCAGAGAAATTGGCTAGTGCTTGACCAAGGTTTCCTGCACCCACGATGACCAATGGCCATGACTGGTTCAGACCGAGTTCACGTTGAATTTGATATGTGAGGAATTGAACTTCATAGCCAACACCACGAGTGCCATACGTACCGAGATACGACAAGTCCTTGCGTACCTTGGCGGCATTGACGCCTGCTAGTTCGGCGAGTTGTTCACTCGACACCTGCGCAACATTCTCGATGCCGAGTTCGACGAGGATGCGCAGATAGATGGGGAGGCGGCCAAGGGCAGCCTCGGGGATTCGGCGGCGGGGGGAGTCCGACATGCAAG
>WLEX01000160.1 GCA_009704065.1 Actinomycetota bacterium | reverse complement strand
GGGGTAACAGGACTCACGCCTGCGTCGAAGAAAGCTCTTACCTTCTCGCCGAGACGACCTGGAAGAAGATGGACGTGGGAATCCACCACGGTTATGCCATTTATTGCCATTCGGTCACAGTAGCCACTGCGCCACATGGGACAATGGAACTATGGGCTTTGATAATGAAATAACAATCACTGGGCCGTTTCGTGCTCCTCGACAGATGTTGGCCGATCAGGAGTATGACGGCCATACCAGCGTGCATGACGATGCAACAGCCGACAAACTTGGTTTACCCGGCGCACCTATTGAAGGCCCCACACATTTCAGCCAGTTCGATCCATTGGGTGTCGCAATGTGGGGTCAGCATTGGTTCGAACATGGATGCATCAGTTCTCATTTTGAGAACATGGTGATTGAAGGCGAGGAAGTGCAGGCAACTGCGACCCGTACTTCAGCTACGTCTGCGCGTATCGGGGCAGTGAAAGCAGATGGCAGTTCTGTTTTGAGCGGCACTATGACTCTGGGTCCACGACACTCAGAAACAGAACTTGATCGTCGGTTGCACGCACTGAAAGAACCCGGTGAATTGTTTATTGTCGATCAACTGCGCGTTGGCGACAAGAGCGTGCCTGAGCGAGTATCAATGTCGATGACTGAGAGCAATGGTCATCTGTATCCGTTTTCATTACAAGACAAATTGGCAGTGATCACCGAACCGACATCCTGGTATTCGGGATCTGAAACGCCTTGGGGACGCGCAGTGATTCCTACCGAAATGGTGAGTGTTCTTGCCCATAAGGCAGGTGGTGTTGGCAAAGTGCGTGGGCCTGCGGTCGGTTTGTTCATCGATTTAGAAATTCGAGTTATCGAAGGACCACTCTTTGTAGATTCCGAATACGAATTGGTGCACGAGATTGTGGGTATTGGGCAAAGCAGACGAGTAGAAAGTTATTGGACGCGTACTTACATCACTGATCCTGAAACAGGAGTTTTAGTAGCGACGGTGTTGTTGCATCAAGGTGTGTTCAAGGCCTCGTACGAAAAGTACCCCGCCGACAAACTGGCGAACTAGATCTCGACGTGTGATCCGACTTCGAAAACTCGGTCGGTAGGGAGATTGAAGAATCGCCCGGCGCTATCCGCTCCACGATTTAGGAAAACAAAAAGATGTTCCTGCAGAGGGTTCATTCCGGGGGCCTTGCCCGCGATTATTGATTCATGTCCGAGGAAATAAGTCACGTCGTTCTCATCAAACTCGAGTCCGAAATGATTCAGCGAGGATAAGACTGCCGGTACATCTGGTTCCTCCATAAAGCCAAATTCAATTTGAACTTGAAAGACGCCGGGTGCGATTTTTGTTACTTGGGCTCGATCCTCGGGTTGGACGCGAGGCTCTGCTGCAGTTTCGACAGCAACAATGAGCGTGCATTTGTGTAGCACTTTGTTGTGTTTGAGATTGTTCACCAGTGCGGGTGGTGCCTTCCCGATTTCTTTAAACATAAAAACTGCAGTACCTGTGACTCGCTTTATGTCGTCGGATTCATCGAGCACCTCTTCAATGGGGCGTTCACCTCGGTGGATGCGTTCTGCTACAAGTATTCGTCCACGACGCCACGTTTGCATTTGCACCATCAAGATGATTCCGACCGCAAGTGCAAACCAACCACCATGGGGGATTTTGATGATGTTCGCACCGAGGAATCCCATTTCGATGATGAGTAGTGGTGCACAGATTGCGTAGGCGCGAATCTTGCCCCACTTCCATCTATCGGTGAGAACTCTGAAGAAGATCAAGGTGGTAATTGCCATGGTCATGGTGACCGCAATGCCATATGCCGCTGCAAGGTTCGTCGATGATCGGAAACCGAGAACTAATCCGATGCATGCAACCATGAGAACCCAGTTGACAAGGGGCACATAAATTTGCCCTGAATGACTTTGAGAAGTGTGGCGAATTTGAATTCGCGGCAAGTAGTCGAGCTGTACTGCCTGAGCGGTCAGTGAGAACACTCCGGAGATGAGAGCCTGTGACGCAATGACGGTTGCGCACGTTGCCAGGATTACCAGTGGAATAAGAAGTGGTTCTGGGGCCATGCGAAAAAAGACACTTTCAATGTCTTCGGGATGCGCAAGGAGAAACGCTCCTTGTCCCCAATAGTTCAGAAGCAATGAAGGCAGCACCATTGCATACCAACCAATGGTGATGGGGCGTCGTCCAAAGTGACCCATATCTGCATAGAGGGCTTCGCCTCCGGTTACCACTAAGAAAATAGATCCGAGGGATAGAAATGCACTAGATGATTCGTGGGTGAAGTATCTAAATGCATAAATAGGATTTACCGACGAAATGATTGCAGGATCTTGCACGATTTTTGATAGCCCGAGCATTGCCAGGACTGCAAACCACACCATCATGATGGGGCCAAAAACTTTGCCGACAGTTCCGGTGCCTCGGCTCTGTACAAGAAACAAACCGAGCAAGATAACTATTGCGATAGGTATGACCCAAGGAGTGAAGGACGCAGACACTTCCTCTAAACCTTCTACCGCACTTAACACTGAGATGGCGGGTGTAATGATTCCGTCTCCGTACAACAGTGCAGTACCAAAGACGCCAAGCGCAACAAGAAGCCCTGCCTTAGCAGCGGTGGGTCCCTTTCGTGGCATCACCAATGCAGTGAGGGCGAGGATTCCGCCTTCACCCTTATTGTCTGCTCTCATCACGAAAAGAAGATATTTAATTGAGATGATGATGATGAGGGCCCAGAATGCCAGCGAACAAATACCAAAGACGTTGATGCGGTCAACTGTCATCACGTGAGATTTCTCGGTGAATGCCTCTTTGAGTGAATACAGAGGACTTGTCCCGATATCTCCGTACACGACGCCAAGTGCGCCAAGGGCTAAAGCGGCTGTGCCAGCTTTGGTGTGGGAATGATGGTCGTGTTGACCCTCGTCAGCATGCTCATGACGGTGCTCGCTGTTGTGAATTTGTTGTGCAAGGTTGAGGGACTCTCGACCTGCTGAATTATCGGAACCCATAAGGTCTCAAGGGTACATCCCAGCGGACAGCCTTCACCGACTGATGCGGGTCGTCAGACCCGTAAACGCTATTTGCTAGTGGGATATGGAAGCCAGGTGGCGGCTTCAAAGTCGTACAACTTGCATGCCCGTGCATCACGTAAGTACTTGCGGAACGAGTATGTGGAGACGCGAACGGTGTCGGGATATGCGGCAGCGATAGCGGCAGCTGCTCGTGGCAACTTGTGGAAAGGAATACGCGCATCAACGTGGTGAGGCACGTGTACAAAAATGTTGTGAAACCACAGGAAGTTAACAATGCGGGGAGTGTTGAGAATGGTGGTGGAATCCATTTGTCCGTGGAATTGGGTCCACTCGCGACGTGTCCACCAACGAATATCGGGAGCTACGTGGTGGATATAAACAGTCCAGCCAATGATCTGTGTGAAAAGAAGGAACGGCACAACAAGCAACTTGATGGGCATCCAGATTGCATTTGCTACACCACCGGTAAGAGCGCCAAGCACTACAGACGCTGCGATCAGAGCCACAAGCGCAGAACCAAGAACTACCTTGTCGCGCACGATCTCATCGTGGCGCTTACCTGGTGCATTGAAACGCCACATCTTGAGCCACCACACTTCGCGAAGAAAGTAAGCGCCTGATCCAAGCCATGACCATTCAAAGCGATGACGCAACTGCTTCAGGGGGCTCAACGCTGTGTATTCGGCAACAGTAAGTGGATGCCACACAAAATCGAAACCTTGGCGAGTGGTGTAACCGTGATGAATACGGTTGTGTCCGAGATCCCATGCAGATTCAACATGCACGCTTGGTCCCATGCACACTTGCGCGACAACACGGTTCGCCTTGCGAGAATCGAGAAGTGCATTGTGTGATGCATCGTGTCCGAGGACGAACAAACCAGAAACAGCAAGACCGGAAAGAATCCACCATGAACCAACTGCCCACCATGTGTTGGTGAGTGCGAGACCAATTGTGGGAATCACATACAAAATGGTTGCT
>WLEX01000016.1 GCA_009704065.1 Actinomycetota bacterium | reverse complement strand
GGAACTTGGTCAGCTCATTCAGACCTTGGAAGAAGAGATGCACGAGGCCGCCACAGACCTCAAATTCGAATATGCAGCTCGACTTCGTGACGAAATAAATGATCTTCGTCGTGAACTTCGTGACGCTCGGTGAGTGTTCGGTAACCTCGTATTGTGGCTGAGAAAATAATTGTCCAGGGTGCCCGTGAGCACAACCTGAAGAACGTCAGTGTTGAACTGCCACGAGACAAACTCATCGTTTTCACTGGTCTGTCCGGCAGTGGAAAAAGCTCATTGGCCTTCGACACGATTTATGCAGAGGGTCAGCGTCGGTATGTGGAGAGCCTGTCTGCATACGCTCGTCAGTTCCTTGGTCAGATGGACAAACCCGATGTAGATCTGATCGAAGGTCTTTCTCCTGCAATTTCCATCGATCAGAAGTCAGCATCCCGCAATCCACGTTCCACCGTAGGAACGATTACAGAGATCTATGACTATTTGCGTTTGCTGTATGCGCGCATAGGAATACAGCATTGTCCGAATGACGGCACAACATTGCAGCGTCAAACGCCTCAACAAATTGTCGATCGAATCATGACTTTGCCAGAGGGGACACGATTTCAGGTACTCGCACCGGTTGTTCGCGGACGTAAGGGTGAATACGACACATTGCTAGCCGAGCTTGCAGGTCAAGGTTTCGTACGAGCTCGCATCGATGACGAAGTAAGAGACATTGCCGAGTTCTTGGCTTCGGGCGACAAGTTGGCGCGCTACGAGAATCACACAATCGATATCGTGGTCGATCGTCTAGTTCGCCGAGACGACATTGAGCGTCGCCTTACTGATTCTCTAGAAACTGCGTTGCGTTTGGCTGATGGTGTCGCCGGGGTGGAACTAGTTGCAAAAGAAGGCGAGGAGAGCGAGACGCTCACTTTTAGTCAGCACCTCGCATGTCCCAAATGTAATTCGAGTTTCGAAGAACTTGCACCGAGAAACTTCTCTTTCAACTCACCCTTCGGCGCGTGCGAAAACTGTGATGGTCTCGGTACTAAATACGAAGTCGATGCTGATTTAGTAATTCCCGACGGCGCCATGACATTGCGTGGCGGTGCACTGTCGCCATGGCGCACCGCTCACACACAGTATTTCCATCGCATGTTGATGGCGCTTGCTGAACAAGAAGAGATCGATCTCGATAAGCCTTGGTCAAAACTAAATGCCAAGCACCAGAAGTTGGTGTTGCATGGCAAAGAGGGCGCGATGCAAGTGAAGTATCGCAACCGTTTCGGCAAGGTTCGACAATTCAGTACTTCGTACGAAGGTGTGATCCCGTGGATCAAGCGTCGTCACGTTGATGCAGAAACTGACCATATGCGTGAGCAATTCGAGACATATATGCGTGAAGTGCCGTGTCCGGCTTGCGCAGGTGCTCGCCTCAAGCCTGCAACATTGGCTGTAACCGTAAATGACCGTCATATTTCCGATGTGTGCGATATGTCGATTGCAGATTCGGCTGCATTCTTATCATCTCTTGTATTGAGTGACCGCGACACAATCATTGCCACAAGCATCACTAAAGAAATCAACGCACGTCTTGGGTTTCTGCTTGATGTGGGTCTCGATTACCTCACATTGTCGCGTGCTGCCGGCACTTTGGCAGGTGGTGAAGCTCAACGCATTCGTCTTGCCAGCCAGATTGGTTCAGGTCTGGTGGGAACTCTGTATGTACTCGACGAGCCGAGCATTGGTCTTCATCAGCGCGACAATCGTCGTTTAATTGAAACCTTGATTCGTCTGCGTGATTTAGGCAATACCGTCATTGTTGTCGAGCACGATGAAGAGACCATTAATGAAAGTGACTGGATTGTAGATATCGGTCCTGGAGCTGGAGAGCATGGCGGCTGGGTTGTGTATAGCGGTCCAGTGAAAGGCATCGGATCCGCAAAGGAATCTATTACCGGAAAGTATCTCACTGGGAAAACAAGCATTCCCGTGCCCTCGGTGCGCAGAGAAACTACAGCGCACGAAATAGTGGTGCATGGTGCGCGTGAGCACAACCTTCAAGACATAGATGTCAGTATTCCGCTCGGTTGTTTCGTAGCTGTGACCGGAGTATCGGGCAGTGGTAAGAGTTCGTTGATCAGAGATATTTTGCTTCCCGCCATGATGCAGCAGATTTACAAGAGCAAAGATTCCCCTGGTAAGCACCGGTCAGTAGACGGTATTCATCAGATTGACAAGGTGATCGATATGGATCAGTCGCCGATTGGTAGAACGCCCCGATCTAACGCCGCCACTTATACAGGTGTGTTTGACTCGATTCGTAAGTTATTTGCCGCAGCTCCGGAAGCTAAGGTTCGCGGATATCAGCCTGGTCGTTTTAGTTTCAATGTGCAAGGTGGACGATGCGAAGCGTGCTCGGGCGACGGAACAATCAAAATTGAAATGCACTTCCTTCCCGATGTATACGTTCCTTGTGAAGTGTGCAAGGGTGCGCGTTACAACCGCGACACATTAGAAATTCAATTCAAAGGCAAGAACATTGCCGAAGTCCTCGACATGCCAATCTCTGAAGCCTTGGATTTCTTCTCTAATCAGCCCTCTATTGCTCGGCATATGCAGACCTTGGTTGATGTGGGGCTCGGTTACGTTCGACTTGGGCAATCCGCTCCAACGCTTTCTGGTGGTGAAGCTCAACGCGTGAAGTTGGCCGGTGAATTAGCTAAACGCTCTACTGGTCACACGATGTATCTTCTCGATGAGCCAACTACTGGTTTGCATTTCGAAGACGTGCGCCGCTTGTTGACTGTTCTTTCTCGTTTGGTTGACCAAGGTAACTCTGTGCTCGTTATCGAACACAACCTTGACGTAATCAAGACTGCCGACTGGTTAATTGACTTGGGTCCTGAAGGTGGCAGTGGTGGTGGTGTGGTTGTCGCAGAGGGAACTCCTGAAGATGTGGCTGGTACTGCTGGTAGTTACACCGGATATTTCCTTGCACCAATGCTCGGAGTGAAGCAACAAGATTTCCCAACACCGATTCCGAAAGGCAGCAAGCCATTGCCGCCGAAGAAGAAGCCTGTGCCGAAAATCGCAGCAAAGAAGACGGTTGCAAAGAAGACCACAGTGAAGAAGTCTGCGGCGAAGAAGGTGGCTACGAAAAAGTCCACCGTCAAGACGAAATAGTGCAATGACGGTAGAACGTCCGCCCGCAGGAAGTATTCCTACGTCTGCTGGTTCGTACCAATTCAAGGACGAACTTGGACGTGTGATTTATGTGGGGAAAGCTGCAAACCTGCGTTATCGCGTCTCTAATTATTTTCAGGATGTGTCGCAACTGCATCCACGCACAGCTGCAATGGTGACCGCCGCACACAGTGTCGAATGGATCGAGGTACGCAATGAGGTAGAGGCCCTTATTCTTGAGTACTCGCTTATTAAGCAACATCGCCCAAGATTTAATGTTCGGCTTCGCGACGACAAGAGCTACCCATTCCTTGCTGTAACTGTTGATGAAAAGTATCCCCGGGCTGTTGTGATGCGGGGTACTAAAAACAAGGGAACTCGGTATTTTGGCCCGTATCCACATGCGTGGGCAATCAGGGAAACACTTGATCTTCTGCTTCGCACATTTCCTGTTCGGACATGTTCCCAGGGGAAATTTAATCAACATCAAAAATTGGGTCGCCCCTGTTTGTTATTTCACATTGAAAAATGTAGTGGCCCGTGTGTGGGTTCTGTTGATGATGCAACCTATTCCGAGTATGTAAAACAACTGTGCTCTTTTCTCGACGGAGACACCGACGCAGTGGTGTCGAACCTTGAAGCCGAAATGTCGTCAGCATCTCAAGCGATGGAATACGAGAAGGCCGCGCGCGTGCGAGATCGATTACTTGGCGTGCAGCGGGCAATCGAGAAGCAGCAAATGGTGGGCGAGCGTGATGAGGATCTCGACATTATTGGTCTGGTGGATGATGAATTAGAGGCAGCGGTGCAGGTCTTTTATGTTCGTAAAGGTCGGGTCGTTGGGCGAAAGGGCTTCATTGTCGACAAAGTCGAGGAATTGACTCCAGGAAAACTTGTTGACCGAATTCTTGAAGAGATGTACGGCGATCAACCACCATTGGGCATTCCGTCGCAAGTACTGGTGCCCACGGCCCCTGACGATGCGTCAACGTACACGGAATGGCTCGCACATTTGAAAGGGACTTCAGTGCAAATTCGTGTCCCTCAACGGGGGGATAAACGTGAACTGCAAGAGACGGTAACCATTAATGCTCGTGAGGAATTTAATCGTCACCGATTGCGAAGAGCTTCAGATCACAACGCACGCAGCCGAGCATTATCTGAGATTCAACAACTACTAGAACTTCCCGAGGCGCCGCTGCGTATCGAGTGCTACGACATGGCCCATTTACAAGGAACGGATTATGTGGGCTCCATGGTGGTGATGGAAGACGGCATCCCGAATAAGCGCGAGTACAAAAGATTCAAAGTAAAAGATGTACCTGGAAATGACGATTATGCGGCCATGCGGGAAGTTCTCACCCGTCGATTGGCTGCGTATGTGTACGAACGAGATAACACCTCTGTAGAGGAAGGTGTGAAACCAGGGCGCTTCTCATATCCGCCTCAATTGCTCTTGGTCGACGGCGGTAAGGGTCAGTTAGGTGTTGCTGTGCAAGTTCTAGAGGAACTGGGACTTACTGAGGAAATTCCCGTTGCATCACTTGCCAAAAAATTTGAAGAGGTTTATATCCCAGGCAATAGTGCGCCCATCATTATCCCTCGAGGGAGTGAAGCACTTTTCATGTTGCAACGCATCCGCGATGAGGCTCATCGTTTCGCCAATACTTTTCATCGTGAATTACGTGCCAAGCGTATGGTCTCGAGTTCTCTAGATGGAATTGCAGGATTAGGCGAAGCCCGCGCTAAACGTCTTGTGAAGGAGATGGGCGGAGTAAACGCAGTGAAGAAGGCGAGCAGAGACGACTTGTCACTCTTGTCGTGGTTGCCAGCCGCAGTTGCTGATGCAGTGCACTCCCATTTTCATAAAGACATCTAGTCTTGTTACATGTCGGATAATGGGCTTTGGGATGAACACGCACAATGGTGGATTGATGGTTTCACCGGCGGGGTAGACCCCGAGTATGAAGAGCAAATTATTCCCATGGCAATTGAGGAACTTGCGGGCTTTGTCACAGTTCTCGATGTTGGTTGTGGAGATGGGCAAATAGCGCGTGCGCTCGCCGCGCAGGGGGCAGATGTCCTCGGTATCGACCCGACCGCCTTGCATATCGAAATCGCAAACCAAAGGGGAGGCGGCCCTCGATATCAAATGGGAAGTGCTACCTCGCTTCCGAGTGCGGACGCTTCTGTAGATGCGGTTGTTGCCTGTTTGGTTTTTGAACACATAGATGAAATGGATGCAGCGGTGGCAGAGGTTGCACGAGTGTTGCGTCCAGGAGGACAATTCAGTTTTTTTCTTAATCATCCGCTTCTGCAAACACCTGGGAGTGGCTGGATCGATGACCACATCATTGATCCGCCGGAGCAGTACTGGAGAATCGGGCCATACCTAGTAGAGACCGAGTCAATTGAAGAGGTTGAACTCGGTGTGTATATTCGCTTCGTTCATCGGCCACTTAGTCGGTACATCAATGCGCTCATCGGGGCAGGTTTGTCCATTGAACGAGTGGTTGAACCTTCGCCGCCTCAGGGATTTCTCGATCGTGCCCCCGAGTACGCATTGGCTCATACTGTTCCGCGGTTGCTCTACATTCGTGCATCAAAGCGCAGCTAATAGATGGTTAACTTGTCTTTATGACCGACATTCTCGTGGTAACTGGCCTTTCGGGTGGTGGCCGATCACAGGCAGCTGACAACTTAGAAGACATGGGATGGTTCGTCGTCGACAATCTGCCAGTTGTACTTATCGACAAGGTCGTTGAATTGTCGGGCGAAGCCGGTGGTGAAATTGACAAACTGTGTTTGGTGGTGGGAAATGCTCGGCAACAGGCCGGCATTCTTGGGGCAATTGAGACATTGCGTTCTCAAGGTCACCGCGTGCGAATTGTGTTCCTCGAGGCAACGACCCGTGAACTCGTCCGACGTTACGAGGCAACACGGCGCAAGCACCCTTTGAGTGACGGCACGATGGGGCTTGAGGATGTCATCGAACGGGAGCGTTCTTCGATTGGTGAGGTAAAAGCTGCGGCTGACCTCGTTATCGACACCACTGGTCTCACTGTTCATCAGTTGAAGCATCAGCTGCAGAGTCTGTTTGGGGCTGAGAACTTAGCCGACACCCTTCAGGTATCTGTGATGTCGTTTGGGTTCAAACACGGGGTCCCTATAGATGTCGACATGGTGCTCGATGTTCGATTCCTACCTAACCCACACTGGGATGAGAATTTGAGGCCTCTGAGTGGACTCGACCACAGTGTGAAGGAATACGTGATGAAATCCGACACTGCAGCGAGTTTTGTAGAGAAGCTTGAATCGTTACTGCAGTTGATACTTCCCGCATACGTGGCCGAAGGGCGAAGCTATCTCACCATTGGCATTGGGTGCACCGGCGGCCGGCACAGGTCGGTCGCTATGGCTGAGGAAGTGGCACGCAGGTTGTCAGATATGGGTTATCAGCTGCGCATTTCCCACCGCGATATCCACCTGTAGAGAGGGCAATCTCTCTCACGGGAGGCGTTGGAACTAGGGTAGAGACGCGGGTTAGGAGCAAGGGGCTCCTGCTTGTCTCCCCATCGAAAGGACCACACTGTGACTGTACGTGTTGGAATTAACGGCTTTGGACGAATCGGACGAAATTTCTTTCGTGCGGTAGCTGCACGAGGCGAAGATATTGAAATCGTCGCTGTGAACGACTTGGGTTCGCTGCAGACCATGGCGCATTTGTTGAAATACGACTCGGTTCTTGGAGTGTTGCCAAACGAAATCAAAGCCGTAGATGGTGGCATCAGCATCGACGGGAAAGTACTCAAGGTACTTACCGAACGCGATCCAAAAGCTCTTCCGTGGGGTGACCTCAAGGTAGACCTTGTCATCGAATCCACTGGAATTTTCACGGATCGAGACAAAGCAGCAATGCATCTCGAGGGCGGAGCTCCACTAGTCATTGTGTCTGCTCCTTCTAATGGCGCGGATGCCACATTTGTGTATGGAGTGAACCACAACGACTATGACTCTTCCAAGCACAAGGTCATCTCCAATGCAAGTTGCACCACTAACTGTTTCGTTCCACTAGTGAAAGTGCTCGATGACGCCTTTGGTGTAGAACAGGGTCTCATGACCACTATTCATGCATACACAGGAGACCAATCGCTCGTTGACGGCCCACATAGCGACCTACGTCGTGCGCGTGGTGCCGCTATCAATATCGTGCCAACAAGCACCGGTGCTGCTCGTGCAACGTCCTTAGTTCTTGAGTCAATGAAGGGCAAATTGGACGGAACTTCTCTGCGTGTTCCTGTACCAACTGGTTCGATCACCGATTTTGTTGTGAACTTAAAGAAGGCTGCAACAGTCGAAGAGATCAACGCCGCATTCAAGAAGGCGGCCGATGGTCCGTTGAAGGGTGTCCTCGAATACACCGATGCACCAATCGTCTCGAGTGACATTGTGACAAACCCACACTCTTGTATTTTCGACAGCGACCTCACTATGAGCTTGGGAACTATGGTCAAAGTTCTTGGCTGGTACGACAACGAATGGGGCTATTCCAATCGTCTTGTCGATCTCACGCTTCACGTAGCCAAGAACAAATAGTTCATATGTCGCGGGTGCCATCGCTAGAGGATCTAGGAAATGTAAACGGTAAGCGCGTACTTGTGCGAACTGATTTCAATGTTCCCATGTCGGGTCCAGATGATGCTCGCGTCATCACTGACGATTTCCGCATTCGTGCGGCGCTTCCCACAATCGAGTGGCTCACATCTCGTGGGGCACATGTTGTGTGCGCCAGTCATCTCGGTCGGCCAAAGGGTAAACCTGTAGCGAAGTATTCAATGGCGCCCGTGAGAGCTCGGTTACACGAGTTGGCACCGGGTGTAGAGCTTCTTGAAAATCTTCGCTTTGACGACGGTGAAGAGGGCAATTCTCCCGAGTTTGTGTCACAACTTATTGCGGGTATCGACATGTACGTGAACGATGCTTTTGGTGCTGCTCATAGATCACACGCTTCTGTTGTTGGTCCACCGCGCACTTTGCCATCTGCTGCGGGGCGTCTATTGCAAAAGGAAGTCGAAGTTCTTGGTGCAATGCGCGACAATCCGAAGCGCCCTTTCGTTGCGGTATTGGGTGGAGCAAAAGTGAGCGACAAAATGGGAGTAATTGAGGCCCTCCTTAACATTGTGGATTCATTGGTTATTGGTGGAGGAATGTGTTTCACTTTTCTCGCCGCAAAGGGTTACCCAGTTGGTGATTCAATTTGTGAGTTAGATCAGGTCGCCACATGTCGTCGTTTGCTTGATTCTGGCAAAACCATTTATCTGCCTGATGACATTGTTGGTCTTGATGCCAATGGTGATTTCGCCACCTATGGAGTGCGCTTGCCCGATGGTGCCAAGGGTCTCGATATAGGACCAGGTTCAGCAGCTGCTTTTTCAGATGTAATCATGGATGCACGGACTGTTTTTTGGAATGGCCCTATGGGCATGTTTGAAGACGAGCGTTTTGCCGCCGGTACGCGCACTGTTGCTGAAGCAATGGCTGCAACAAAGGCGTTCACTGTTGTTGGCGGTGGCGATAGCGCAGCAGCGCTTGCGCAGTTCAAACTCGACGACGAAGTAGATCACGTATCAACTGGTGGCGGTGCTTCTCTTGAATTACTAGAACTGGGCGATCTGCCCGGATTAGCTGCTCTGCGAGGTGCACCGAATGTCAGATAGTTCCCGCAAGCCGCTCATCAGTGGTAACTGGAAAATGCATCAAAATCATTTTGAATCAATTCAATTGATGCAGAAGTTGGCATACATGGTCGGCAAAGACGACTTCGACTCTGTCGACGTCAGTGTCCATCCGCCATTTACCGATATTCGAAGTGTTCAAACGTTGATCGAGGGAGATTCATTACGTTTCCTTCTCGGCGCGCAACATTGTCATTACGAAGAAAAAGGTGCCTTCACCGGAGAAATCGCCCCTACCTTTCTCTCTAAGTTGACTGTGAAGTATGTGATCTGTGGACACAGTGAGAGACGTGAGATCTTCGGAGAAACCGATGAGCTAGTGCACAAGAAAGTTGTCTCTGTTCTCAAGAACAAGATGATTCCAATTGTCTGTGTAGGGGAAACTCTTGAGGAGCGCGAAGCTGGACAGACTCTTGACAAAGTTCTCAATCAAGTACGGATAGCTCTACATAAGTTGGCACCCGAAGATGTCTCTGCTCTAGTTGTTGCCTATGAACCCATTTGGGCTATCGGAACGGGCAAGACCGCTACAACTTCTGATGCACAAGAAGTGTGTAAGGCAATACGTGCTGAGATTGCGGTGCTTTTTGGTTCTGATACTGGGTCCAAAGTGCGAATCCAATATGGCGGTTCGGTCAAGGGTGCCAATATTGCAGAACTGATGTCGCAGCCCGATATTGATGGCGCATTGGTGGGTGGTGCAAGTCTCGACCCGGATGAGTTCGCGCGTATCGTCCAATATCGGTTGCACTAGGTTCGTCACATGACCGGCGTTGTCACCATGGAAGTAACTGGGCGTTCACCTAAACAATTGGCTTGGCAACGTTTACGCACGAATAAAACGGCTTTGGTCTCATTCGCAGTGATTGTTTTCTATCTTGTTGTGGCTCTACTGGCACCGGTTATTTGTTCGGTATTAGGTATAAGCCCGTACCGCCTAGATGGAGCTGCACTTAATGATTACGGGCTACCGAAAGGTTCCTTTGGAGGAATCTCAGGCGAGCACTGGCTCGGTGTTGAGCCTGGGACCGGTCGCGATATTTTTGCGCGGTTGATCTATGGTGCGCGAGTATCCCTGTTCGTTGGCATCGTCGCAACTGCACTCACCACGGCTATTGGTGTAGTCATCGGAGTGTTCGCCGGATATAAGCGGGGACTTGCTGACTCAATCGTCGGCCGTGTCATGGACTTAACCCTGGCTTTCCCCTCGTTCTTGCTCATCATTGCTCTCACGAGGCCATTCACACAGCGACTCGAGGCACTGGGGGTGCCAGAGGGAAATCCTGCACGAATCACATACATCATTCTTGTACTCGCGACTTTTGGCTGGGTATACGTCGCTCGTGTTGTGCGGGGTCAAACATTGTCGATGCGAGAGCGTGAATTCGTAGAGGCAGCACGAGCAAGCGGAGCCACCACACGCCGCATCATTTTCGGAGAATTACTTCCTAATCTGTGGGCACCTGTCATCGTCATCGTGTCTTTAAGTCTTCCCGGGTATGTGGCGACCGAATCAACGTTGTCATTTTTGGGTCTGGGTCTCATGCAACCAGCTGCCTCGTGGGGAGTAATGCTGGGCGATTCTGTGAGGTATTACAGGGCAGACCCGACGTACCTATTTATCCCCGGCGTGGCACTCATCATTTTGGTCATGGCTTTTAACCTGCTGGGAGACGCCGTACGAGACGCCCTTGACCCCAAGGCCGATCGTCAAAATCTCCTCTGATCTAGGCCATTCCGGATGGTTCGGACATTGTTTACCATGCAGTAAGATTGTCCCAACTTGTGAAACCACAGGTCATGAAGGGGAGAAACTCATGAAACACAGTCGTTCAATTGCGACAATAGGTTTCGCTCTTGTTGCTTCCGTTGTCGCCGCATCGTGCGGGGGCAGCAGTAGCAGCGGTAGCGAAGGTGGCACGCCAACCAAGGGTGGAACAATCCACATCCTCACCAATGGTGAGCAGATTGCTCACCTTGATCCGCAGCGAAACTACACCGGTGACGATCTTGCCTTTGCTGGTTCAACCATGCATCGCACGCTCACCTCGTATAAGTATGCAGCAGGCGATGCAGGCTCGGAAATTACCGCAGACCTAGCAACCGACACAGGAACTGTTACAAATGGCGGAAAGACCTGGTCGTTCACATTGCGTGACGGCTCAACCTTCGAAGATGGTTCAGCTATTACATGTGCTGATGTTGCATACGGCGTATCACGTACCTGGGCTAGCGATGTCATTACAGATGGCCCAACGTACGCATCTACTTACATCGATGCTGGAAAGTACCCAGGTCCATACAAGGCAACAGCTGCGGAGCAAGCCGCATACGACAAAGCTGTTGCTTGCGACGGCAACACCATCACCTTTAATTTGAAAGATCCTGTAGCGGACTTCAACTACACCACAACGCTTCTGGCGTTCAGTCCGGTGCAAAAAGCTGCTGACACGGGCGAGAAATACGACATGCGTCCAGTGTCTTCTGGACCATACAAGATTGAAAGCTACGAAATCGGAAAATCTCTGGTTCTCGTTCGCAACGATAAATGGAACAAGGATTCTGATCCGATTCGTAGCGCGAACCCAGACTCATACGTGTATGAATTTGGTCTCGACGAAGCTGTGATGGATGAGCGAATGATCAAGGATGCTGGCGATGATCAGTACGCAGTGTCATTTGGTATTCAGCCTGAAAATCTTCCAACAATTTTTGATGATGAAACATTCAAGAATCGCCGCGTCGATTATTACGATCCATTCGTTACGTACACCAACTTAAGCGTGAAGGCTTTGCCTTGCCTCGATGTTCGTAAAGCTATTTACTTGGCTCTCGATCGCGAAGCGCTTCGTAAAGCTGGTGGCGGACCGTACACAGGTGACTTCGCTGATGGATTCATCAAGCCTGCATTGTCACTCGACTACGCAAAGTCAACCCTTCCTGAAGGCCTCAATGAGGATGGAACAGCGAACGTCGAAGCTGCAAAGGCCGCAATGACTGCTGCAGAGACTGCTTGTCCAGAAATTGCACAACACGCAAAAGATGGCCTCACCTACTACCGTCCAGCAACTCCCACATGGGACAAGGCGATTGCGATTTGGATTGACTCCATGAGCAAGGTTGGTATCAAGTTGAAGGATGAGC
>WLEX01000159.1 GCA_009704065.1 Actinomycetota bacterium | reverse complement strand
TTGATGTGGTGATTATTGCATCTGGCAATAACGACACTGGGCCCGAATATCTACGTAAGGCGATTCGTACTATTGCCAGCCAGGTGAAGAAGCAAGGTGCCAGCCTCATGTGGATCACGTACCGAGAAAATGGCGGCGTGTTATTCAAGAACCGCACTTTTAACCCAGTTGTGAAAGCGGAGATGAAACGAGCCCACGGCACAGTTTTTGATTGGAACGCCATCTCTCGACGCAACAAGCATTGGTTTACTGGTGACTCTGTACACATGAATGGCGTTGGCGGGTATCACTTTGCCATCAACATCAAAAAGGCACTCAACGTTTACTTTGGTCAAGCGACGCCGTCCACCACCACCAGCACCACCACTGTTGCCACAACAACCCCTAGCACCATCGCGGAGTAATAGGTTGGGTGCGTGAAACTACGCATCTTTACCGAACCACAACAAGGCGCAAGCTACGACCAACTTTTAGCAGTTGCGCAACGTGCCGAGAAGCTGGGCTTCGACGCCTTCTTTCGCAGTGATCATTACCAAGTAATGGGTGATCAGTTCTCGGGACTACCTGGCCCCTCCGACGCGTGGATCACACTTGCCGGAATTGCACGTGAAACATCCACTATTCGACTTGGAACCTTGGTGAACTCGGCAACATTTCGCAACCCAGGTGTTCTTGCCATCAGTGTTGCAAACGTCGACCACATGTCGAACGGGCGCGTAGAGCTTGGACTCGGCGCTGGTTGGTACGGCGTCGAACATTCCTCGTATGGCATTCCCTTTGCACCACTTGGCGAACGATTCGATGTACTCACCGAACAACTTGGCATCATCACTGGCCTATGGAACACTCCTCACGGAGAACAGTTCAATTTTTCTGGCAAGCACTATTCGTTGACCAATTCGCCAGCATTGCCGAAACCACAACAGTCCCCACCTCCCATCATCGTGGGCGGCGGTGGCCCGAAGCGCACCCCGATGCTTGCTGCTAAATACGCTGCCGAATTCAACATGCCCTTCCAAAGCATGGAGCGATTCACCGAACAGTGCGGCCGAGTACGAGGCGCGTGTGAATCAATTGGTCGTGACCCGAAAACTTTGGTGTATTCATCTGCGCTCGTTGCATGCGTTGGTGCAAATGAGGCCGACATTGCACGACGCGCTGCAGTGCTAGGTCGTGATGTTGAAGAACTTCGCGCCAATGGGTTGTGTGGAACTCCTGCGGAGGCAATCGAACGACTTCAGCAATGGTCTGCAGCAGGTGCGGAACGTATCTATTTGCAAATTCTCGATCTCAATGATCTAGAGCATCTTGACATTATTGCCAAAGAAGTAATGCCCCACGTGTAGGCACTACGCAAAGAGTGCTTCGGGAATCATTCCCCTATGCGCACTAAGAAGTTCATCAACCATTGCCCAGATCTGATCGAGATCTAATTCGGCTGCTGTATGTGGGTCGAGCATGGCGGCGTGATACACGTGATCCCGTTTACCTGTTAACGCAGCCTCTACTGTGAGCGACTGCACATTGATATTGGTCTGCATGAGTGCAGCTAGTTGCGGTGGCAACTCACCAATCTTTTGCGGATAAATTCCTTGTGCATTTACAACGCATGGAACCTCAACACAACTTTCGAACGGCAAGTTACTAATAATTCCGCGGTTCGGAACATTGCCATACACAATCCGCTCGATACCGGTTTCCATACTGTGAATAATTCCGCTGCCGTATTCCATGCTCTGAACAACGCGAACTTTTGACTCGGGATTCTCCAGACGAGTCCGAAGGCTTTCCCACCCCTCTATTTGGCGTTCACACCGACGCGGGTACTCATCGAGGGGAATCCCAAACTTGTCGAGCAGGTCTGATCGCCCAGTCTTAATAAACCACGGAACATACTCACTGAAATGCTCGCTCGATTCTGTAACGAAATAACCAAGACGCTTAAACATCTCGTATCGCACCGCATCAGATAACCCATCGAAACCGCCATCGCTTCGTTCAACGTCACCTCGTGTGGGCATCGGAAACTGTGTCGCCCGTTCGGCAATTCGGGGATACAAATCGGTCAGCACTCCGTTCAGGTTCTGCTGGAACTCTAGGTAGAACGCCATGTGATTGATACCAGCACAGCGATACTGCACTGAGTCGACGTCAATCTTCAGATCCGTTGCCAACTGGTGAGCAGTGTGTTGCACGCTGTGACACAACCCAATCGTTTTAATTGATGATGCACGCGATATTGCCCAACACAGCATGCTCATTGGGTTCACGTAATTCAGCAAAAGCGCATTAGGGCATAACTCTTCCATGTCTTTACAAATATCGAGCATCACGGGAATGGTGCGTAGCCCCCGCATGATGCCACCGATACCCAATGTGTCGGCAATGGTCTGCTCGAGACCGTACTTTTTTGGAATCTCAAAATCGATAACGGTGGATGGCTTATACCCGCCTACTTGAAACATAGTGATTACGTAATCTGTGCCAGCTAAAGCCTCACGACGATTCGTTGTTGCTTCGATCTTTCCGTCAACGCCAAGAGTCTCAATTATCTTGTGGCCCACAATTTCAGAAGTGCGAAGTCTCTCTTCATTGATGTCATGTAGAACTATCGTGCTGCTCGCAAGTTCTGGATAACTCAAAATATCGCCCATGAGATTACGAGCAAATACAGTGCTACCAGCGCCGATGAAAGTGATACGTGCCATGTGGCAATGGTATGTCGTGGGGCGCTAGCTACAGAACATTGGTCGCAAGGAGCACAACAGATAGGACTCCCACTGCAATGCGGTACCAGCCAAAGATGGCCAGCGAATGAGATGACAGATAGCCGATCATCCATTTCACAGCGATGATTGCCGTAACAAAAGCAAAGAGAAGACCAATGAAGGGTGCAAGGAGCCCAAACTGATCAACCAATTCTGACCCATGCTTCGCCAGATCTAGTGCAGTAGCTGCAGACAACGTGATGAGCCCCAGTAAGAAGCTGAATTCAATGGCAGCAGCCATCGATAACCCGAGCGCCAATGCCGCGATCAATGTGACCAAACTTCTACTCACACCGGGCCACAACGCCAACGACTGTGCACACCCAATAATGAATGCAGAACGAATTGGCATCTGATGAAACGACAGTGTTCCGACAGCAGGTCGCCAACGAAGAAGCACAACGCCACCAACTAACCAGGCAATCGTTACGGGAATTGGCCCAAACAATGCGCTCTTCAATGCATCGCCCGCAACCACTCCTATGAGAGCTGCTGGAAGAAACGCAACAACTAAGCGAATCAACCCGTCACGGCCCTCTACATCTGCACCTACAAGGCCGCGCAGTAGTGACCAGATGCGATTGCGATACAGAAACAGCACCGCCAAAATGGCGCCAAATTGAATCGCAATCGAATACGTATCGGCAGCCGTACTCGCGGAGCCAGTTCCAAATCCAATGAGATCACCGACCACCAAAAGATGGCCAGTAGACGAGATGGGGAGAAATTCTGTGATTCCCTCTACCACTCCAAGGAGAATTGATTCCGGGATAGAAAGCAGATCTACAGACACGATTTTTAGTCTGTCACTATTGCTCGGGCAATCTCAGTCAATAACAGCCTTGAGAACATCGCTACGACTCTTGTATTCGTCTTCGCTGATTTCACCTCTAGCCAAACGCTCGTTCAATATGTTCTGAGCCGATTGGACTGATGGTACTGCAACGGCTTGATGAGAAGAGTTTCGTCGGTACAGAGACACAAGCCCCCAGATGACGAGCACCCAAAAGACCAGCATCGTGATGAGCATAAGAACGTGACCGCCCTCGAATCCTCGGTTGTAGTTGTTATTCCAGTTGTGCATGGTGCACCTCCTGGTACTCACCGTATGAGTAATAAGTAAGATCAGACTGAGAATTCATACTCAACAAGAAGCGATTGGCAGCCCCAACGGGATTCGAACCCGTGCCGCCACCTTGAGAGGGTGGTGTCCTAGGCCACTAGACGATGGGGCCAAGTAGCGAGATGAACGATATCGGGAAAAAATCAC
>WLEX01000158.1 GCA_009704065.1 Actinomycetota bacterium | reverse complement strand
TGATCGGCCACACTTTGTGCAATGTAAATATCGGTGGGAAAATTATTGATATCAATAACAATCTCTGTTCGATCAGGACGCAACGCCACTGCAGACATAAGAGCTTTGTGCACATTGATAGAGGTGTTATCGCACACAGTGACGGTATTGGGAGAGGCGCCGATAATCGGTGCAAGGACGTTTCCAATACGTGCAGGCATTGCAAGCCAATCTTCATTCCACGATCGAATCAAACGTTCACGCCATTCGAATTCAATAGTGCGAGTTAACACTTCACGCGAGCGATACGTAAGGGGCCCTAACGAATTTCCATCGAAGTACACAATGCCGTCTGGAATATCGAACTGGTCTCGCAACGAAGCAAGCGTGTCTAATGCATCTAATTGAGAGGCGAGTTGTTCTGCGTCGGTGAAATTCATGATGCCTTCGTACCTAGGTGATGCAATGTCCAGTCTCCCACCACTGTTCCACGGCGCAACAAATCGTAGGGAAGATTAAAATGGTCACGGTTATCGACCACCATTACGTCGGTTGGGGTACCTGCATTAGATAAGTACTCCGCGTATTCAGCATTTTGGCGAATGAACTCTGACGATTCCGCTTGGCCCACTGCACACAACGCACTGCTCATTGCCTGTGCAGGAGGCAACAGTTGGGGGCTCAGCACCTTCGCAGATTCTTCTGTTAGATGCAATGGGTCATTGGTGGGTGTTACTACCAATGGCCGCAAATCATAAATACCACTCAGCAACACCAGGCCGTCCAATCGTGAGGCAATGGCTGGAATGCGCGCACACATTGCAGAAAGATGTGCTCCCGCGCTGCAACCTGCAAGCACCACAGAAGTTGGCTGCAGTTTTTCTACTATTGAAACGACATCAGCAATGCATTCAGCAACAATCTGTTCAATTGTGGCGTGTGGAGCCAATGTGTACTCCACAGCATGTAATGACACTCCTTCAGCAACAGCATCAGCCGCATTAAAAAATGAATCAGCTGCAGAAAGACGTTGCCAGTATCCGCCATGAATATAGATAAGCAACGGTTGGCCTGGTCGCGAGAGAAGAGCCAAGTCGTGGCCTTCACTGAGGCGACGATATTCCTCTAAATACTCGGGGAACGGCTGCAAGGCATGCTGCGACGGAGAGTACTGATGATCTACTTCAATTGCAGAAGATTCCTGCCAACGAAACGACATAGCTATCGCATCGGGCGTGAGCCCGCAACAGTGGTGCGGTGAAGCTCGCGGCGAAATCCGGCGTAATCGTTCAATGGGTAATGCTGCGTTGCACGATTGTCCCAAATTGCAAGGTCACCGTTGGTCCATTTGTGACGAACAGTGAACTTTGCATCGGTGGTGTGCAAGTGCAACCATTCCATTAGACGAAGCTTCTCAATTTCGTCAGCAACACCAGTGAGATCACGCACATAGGCACGGTTGTAATACAAGACTTGTTTTCCGGTTTCAGGGTGCGTGGTGATGAGTGGATGAATTTCCGTGTCGTTTGCCGATTCATCACACACAATGTTCATTGCGGTCAATGTTGAGTGCACTGCTTGCATTTTTGGTGAGTATGCATCACGTGCCGTGTGTACAGCACCTATATGAGAAAACTGTTCTTTTTGATCTGCCGATAATGCGTTAAATGCCGCGGTCATTGAAGACCACAACGTGTCGCCGCCATAAGAAGGAACATCAATGGCGTGCAGCAATGTGAACGAAGGAGGTGCTGGCTGAAAACTGAAATCGCTGTGCCACGCTCCACCAAAGTTGAAGGCATTTACATCTGTGACTTCTTTGAGAACCTTGATCACTTCGGGGTGGTCGGGACTGGGTTCAATAAATGGCGAATCTGCTGGTGGTCCTAATCGGTGCGAGAAATTCACTTGCTCGAGAGGCGTGAGAGACTGGCCAGGAATAAAGATGACTTCGTGTTCACACGCCAGCGCTCTCAACTCTGCCAGTTCACTGTCGGTGAGTGTCTTCACGTCCTCGACCACTACTGTGGCCCCCAATACCCCTGTTAATCGCTGCCCCTGCATGTCTCTACCGTAGAGCACAAAGCGGATGAGGAACCGACCACGGGTCATGTGCCAACATCAAGGGGTGGGATTTCGCGATGGTGACGGATGGGTGCTGTGCACAAGGTGTCAATCACGCCATTGGGGACTTTTTGGTGCAGCTGGCTTGTTGCTCGTACGCACGGATCTCGAGGTTCCGAGCGTGTTGTTGCAATTGCGCGCAGCATGGACCCATGGTGGAGGCACCTGGGCATTGCCTGGAGGCGCACTCGATTCTCACGAAGATTCGGTTACCGCTGCGGCTCGTGAAGCCTTTGAGGAAGCCGGCATTGAACCCGAACATTTGGAATTCAAAGCAATCTTTTCCGACGATCATGGCAACTGGCGATACGACACAGTAATTGCGCATACCACCACCGATGCAGGTGCCTACGAAGCAAATGCCGAATCGGAAGATTTGAGATGGGTACCTGTTGAGGATGTTGGTTTGTTCGACCTGCATCCCGGGTTACGTAATACGTGGCCCGAATTAATTGAGCACGTCAAAACGTCTCTTCAGAACTAACTAGTCCATGCGCAAGAGAACTCTGTATGTGCTGCAGGCTGCAACCTTTTTGGGTGGCATGGGTTATGGCGTCATGTTCACTGTGCTCGATGATTTTCGCGACAAGTACGGGATTGCCGAATCACAACTAGGCCTCATTGTTGGCATTGGTTTTCTTACTGGGTTTGTGTCGCAAATATTTTTTGCTCCACTTGCCGATAAGGGACATGCCAAAAAATTAGTGATGACAGGAATCACCATTGAAATTGTGGGAACTGTGTTCATGGCATTTGGGCATGCGTTTCTTCCACTTCTCATTGGACGACTCCTTGCTGGTTTCGGCGTAGGAATATCAGAACCAGCACTACGCCGAATTTTGATTCTGAGCGATCCCGAACGAATGGGCCACAACTTAGGTCTGATCATTAGTGCAAGCGTCGCAGGTTTCACAGCTGGCCCAGTTGTGTCGGCGCTCACAGCCGACACTCTTGGAATCTCTGCACCATTTCTGATTGTTGTCGTTCTTCTACTTCCTGTTGCATATGGTTTGTTTCGATTGCAATTCCACGAAGTGGCAGCCGAAGATGCTCCCCCACAGAAACTTGCATTCGATTTGTTACGAATCAAACCACTTGCAGGTGCAATCGTGATCGGCCTTGCTCTGTACGCAATGATCGGCACCTTCGATGCAATTTGGTCTCTCATGATGTCGGACATGAGTGCCCCAACATGGGTTGCAAATCTGGGTATCAGTTTGTTTGCCTTGCCCATGATTTTTCTGGCGCCACGAGGTGGACGCATGACTCAGCGCATTGGGCCCTTTAAGGCCAGCATTATTGGCTTATCGATTGGCGCGCTATGTCTAGTTCTGTATGGCACTTTGTGGTCGCCATACCCCATGCTTGCTATTGGTATTGCGCACGGCATTGTTGATGGCCTCACTATTACGGGTGGGTCCGCCGCAATCGCCATTGTTGCTCCTCGAGAAAGACTTGCGTCGGCTCAAGGTTTGTACGGCGGCTTGCAAACACTCACCGGCGGTGTAGCAGCTGTGATTGCCGGCGCAGCATACGGCTCTATCGGACGCACTACATATGTATGTTGCGCTGTACTAATGCTGATGTTTATTGCAACAGGCGCATGGCTTGCCAAAGACAGTCTTCACATGAAGGGTGAAGTTGTCGCGAATTAATTAGCGAGCAGCTTGGATAGCCGACCACACATTGAACGATGTGCACGGCATATCGATGTGTGTAATCCCAAGGTGACTCACTGCATCGATCACGGCGTTGTGCACAGCGGGAGTTGCACCAATGGTTCCTGCTTCACCAATACCTTTGGCACCCAGTGGATTACGCGGTGTTGGTGTTTCCATAGGAACTCGTTCAAAGCTTGGAAGCTCTGTAGCTGTAATAAATCCGTAGTCGGCAAGGTTCGACGTGATGGGGTTGCCATCGGGGTCGTACGCCACCACTTCA
>WLEX01000157.1 GCA_009704065.1 Actinomycetota bacterium | reverse complement strand
GCGTTACTACCTCCACTCTTGCCATCATGCCGTTCGACCCCGAGTTAAAACACTGGGACGCAGTGAAGTCACTGTCGCCCGCAGCGCACAAATAACTCATGGCAAGCGAAACGAAGGGAGTAACACGCGAGGGTTGGCGACTCTTGTTGAGCACCCTTCGTTTACAAACGCGTGGTCTTGCCATGGGCGCAGCCGTTGGCCTTGCGTGGACCTTGGGCAAAGTCGCAGTTCCTCAACTCACTCGTCTGGCAATCGACAAAGGTATTGAAAAAAATGGATCGTTGCTCTTTTGGACAATGCTCATTCTGGCTGCAGCAACAATTGCTGGATTCTTTGCAGCTTGCAGAAGGTTTATCGCATTTCGCGAATCGCGTTTAACTGAATCTTTGTTGCGTGAGCGTTTGTTTGCACAGATACAAGGTTTGCATGTGGGATTCCACGACAAGGCACAGACGGGTCAATTAATGAGTCGTTCCTCAAGTGATTTGCAGCAAGTACAAGGATTTGTAGTCAACATTCCCATCTTCGTGTCTCAGATCACCATGGTTATTGGAGTCGTGATCATTCTCTTTATCTCTGATCCCATCCTGGCGGCGGTCTCATTAGCGCCATTGCCCTTCATCAATGTGTCGGCGCGTTCTTTTTCAAACAAAATTCACCCAGCAGTTTTGGCGGTTCAACAAGAGCAGGCACAACTTGCGAACGTGGTGGAAGAAACCGTGTCTGGTGTACGAGTTATTAAAGGATTCGGCGCAGAAGGTGTGCAGCAGGCAAAGTTGCAAACTGAAGCCGATGACATTCGCCGCGAATCGATGAAGGCCGCTTACATTCGAAGCCGTTTTCTCCCAGCCATCGACTTGCTGCCTTCGTTAGGTCTAGTGGCCGTGCTTGGTCTTGGTGGCCATCGGGTGATTAACGGCGACATGTCCCTCGGTGGATTGGTGGCGTTCAACACATATCTCACAATGTTGATCTGGCCTATGCGCAACATCGGCATGACAGTTGCATTTGGCCAACGTGCAGCGTCGGCGTTACTTCGTGTGAATGAAATTTTGTCGGAAGAACCAGCCATTAAAGATGCCCCAAAGCCACGCTCATTGCCCAAGGCGGATCTTGCGCAACCAACCGGTGCTCTGCGATTTGAAGGCGTGCGTTTTGGATACGACATCGGTCATACCGATGTACGGGTGTTGAATGGGCTCTCCCTCGAGGTGCAGCCAGGAGAATCTGTTGCCATTGTTGGCGCAACGGGTTCTGGTAAGTCCACTATCACGCGTCTATTGCTTCGGTTTTACGACCCACAAAGTGGAGGTATTTTTCTTGACGGCATCGATCTGCGCGAATTGAAACTGTCTGATCTGCGTCGTTCTGTTGGTGTGGTATTTGAAGACACTCTTCTATTTCATGACACGGTTTCCTCAAACATCGCGTTTGCTAAACCCGATATTGATTCTGACGTAGTAGTGAGGGCTGCAAAATTGGCGGGGGCACATGACTTCATCATGCAGTTGCCTGAAAAGTACGACACCGTGTTGGGTGAACGAGGGTTCTCGCTTTCTGGAGGGCAACGTCAACGCATCGCAATTGCGCGTGCGATTGTCGCTGACCCGCGAGTATTGGTGCTTGATGATGCAACATCTGCAGTCGACCCCACAAAGGAACACGAGATTCGTGATGCTCTTGCCACCGTGATGCGTGGTCGAACCACACTGGTAATTGCTCATCGTCCTGCAACTATTGAGTTAGCAGACCGTGCTGTGCTACTCGATAACGGTGTTATTGCGGCATCTGGTAACCATCATGAGTTGCTAGAAACGAATGCTAAGTACCGCGAAGTATTGGCCGCCATGGCTACGCCAAAGGTTGGAGAGTAGTTATGTGGGCAGGCGGCGGTGGTCGTGGTGGAATGGGACGCGGCACAGAGGAAGAAGACAAGCTCGATAAAACACAGACTCGTGTCGTGCTTCTTCGGAGCATTCGTTTAGCCGGAGAGTTTCGACGTCAAGCGTTATGGGCAATGATTCTGGTGACGATTTCTACTGTGTGCACACTCGCTGGTCCTGTTTTGGTGAGGCACGGTATTGATGCGGGAATCAAGGCAAAAAATGATCGCGCTCTCAATTTCACTGTCATTGCTTACCTCGTTGTAACTGCGATTGCCTATGTAGTGGGACGTATGCAGTACGTATCTCTTAACTCTGCGGGTGAGGGATTTTTACGAATTCTGCGAGTGAAGGTGTTTGCTCAATTGCAGAAGCAATCAATGGCTTTCTTTGATCGCGAGAAGGCCGGGGTCTTGATTGCACGCATGACTGCCGACATTGAATCAATGGCGGAACTCGTGCAATGGGGTCTCATGCAGTTCCTGTCGTCGTTCCTGCTTCTCTTTCTTGCTTTCTTTCTTCTGATGAGCCTGTCGTGGCAATTAACACTCATCTCGCTCATCGTTTTTCCATTTCTCATTGCGGCATCAGTCAAGTTTCAACGCGACTCCAGCAAGGCGTATTTGGAAGTACGTGAAAAAGTAGGTGCCAACTTGTCTGCGTTACAAGAGGGCATCACGGGTGTGCGCGTTATTCAGGCATACGCCCGCGAAGACGAGCAAATTCGGCGCTTTGAAGAGTCGAACCGGGCACTGTTTCGTAGTCACATGCACAGCGTCAAAGTAAGCACCTGGTATTTCGGACTCATTGAATTTGCCGGCATTGCATCTTCAGCACTAATTATTGGCATAGGCGGATGGTTAGTGCATAGGGGGTCAGTTTCTCTTGGCACCGTGGTTGCATTTGTGCTGCTATTGGCCAATTTGTTTGATCCCGTGCAGCAGCTTTCTCAGTTGTACAACACACTTCAATCAGCAGCAGCTGCGCTCCACAAATTATTTGGAATTCTCGATGCAGTTCCCGATGTTGATGAAGTCGCCCATCCCACTTCACTGCCAGCACGCGGCGACGTGGTTGTGAATGACATCACCTTTTCTTATGCGGGTGCAGCACGACCAGCTCTTGAGAACGTGTCGCTCACACTTTCTGCCGGTACGCGGTTGGCCCTTGTCGGACCAACAGGCGCTGGTAAATCAACTTTGGCAAAACTGATGGCTCGCCTGTATGACCCGCAATCAGGAACAGTGTCCTTCGGTGGAGTTAACTTGAAGAATGCCTCGATGGAGGATCTTCGTAGTCGCATCGTGGTGATTCCTCAAGAAGGATTCTTGTTTGATGGTTCAGTGCGCGAGAATCTCCTCATTGCAAAACCATCGGCAACTGAGGTCGAATTACTTCAGGCACTAGACAACATTGGTTTGCGAGAGCGTTTTGAGGCTCTACCTGAAGGCCTTGATACCCAAGTGCGTGAACGTGGCTCACGCCTCTCGGCAGGTGAGCGTCAACTTGTTGCGTTATCGCGCGCAGCTCTTGTTGATCCTGCTGTGTTGGTGCTCGATGAGGCAACGTCGAACCTTGACCCAGGTACAGAGATGTTGGTAGAGGCAGCGCTAGAGAAACTTATGATCAACCGCAGTGTGATTGTTGTGGCTCACCGGTTGTCTACCGTGCAGCGCGCCGACCTTATTGCAGTAGTAGCCGATGCAAAGATTTCAGAGATTGGCACTCATGCCGAACTTCTGGCTTTAAACGGCCATTACGCACTATTGGCATCTACCTGGAATAAAACCCAGCCTCACTAATTAGTTGAGAGTAACTAGTCGCGGGCCACGAAGTATTTCGACTTCGGGTGGTGACAAATAATCGCTGAAGTGGTTTGTTCTGGTTGGTACTGCCAACCAGTCTCTTCGCTCACTTCAATACCAATCCGACCAGCTTCAAGTAGTTCGGCAACGCGTGCGTTGTCTTCAAGGTCGGGGCAAGCGGGGTAGCCCCAGCTGTAACGACCACCGCGGTATTGCTGACGGAAAAGGCCTGCAATTGATGGGCCGTCTTCGTCGACAAACCCCCACTCGGTGCGAATGCGATGGTGCCAGTACTCGGCGAGAGCTTCGGCCATTTCCACACCGATGCCATGAAGTTCGAGGTAGTCCTGGTACTTGTTGGCAGCG
>WLEX01000156.1 GCA_009704065.1 Actinomycetota bacterium | reverse complement strand
TACCGGAGTACCGGGGTTCACGCCGGGCAGCACCGTGGCGGTTGCTGCAACTACCACTACATCGCTTGCACCAGGAGAGTCAGTCCCCACGGGAACCGCTGGACCGAACCGCCCAGGTCAATCAACGAAATCTCCTATCACTGTCCCGGACGGACTCGATGTTCCACTGCGTGAAACCGGCGCACTTGAAGGAAGAGGACTGTCCAAGAAGCCAATCGTTCGATTTGTAGAAAATCAAACTCGATTTGGGGGAGTGAGTAAAGGGTCGCCCATTATTTCTGCAGGTGGTGCTACATCGCTCGCGCCACCCGACATTGTGATTGGCACAGTTTCAAAGGTCATTAAGCGTCCAGGAACACTGGGTCCAATTTTGGAAGTGTCGCTTGCTGCAAATCTAGACAATCTCAACTTCGTGAGAATTTTGTTGTATCAACCATCGACGGAAAGAATTCCGACACCATGATCGAGCGCATTGTATTGCTTGCTGAAAATGGATATGCACGGCTAGTCCTTATCGGACTGATGTTTCTTGGAATTCAAACAACACTCTTCAATGACATGCGCCCATTTGGTGTGTGCATTCAAATCATGGTGTTGTTAGCTGCCTCTTCTGGTTTGGCAAGAGGTTCAGAGACGGGAGCCATTGCTGGGTTCATCGTCGGACTCTTGTACGACCTCGTACTCACCACTCCGCTCGGGTTGTGCGCCATAGTTTTTGCTGGCGTGGGATATTTGGCTGGTTTCGCACAGTCGTTCGTGCATGATTCCACATGGTGGTCGCGAATGCTTCTTGGTTCCATTGCAAGTGCAGCCGGCATGGTGCTCTTGCCTTTAGCTTTCGCGCTTACTGGCGCTGAAGGTGTTATCACCACACATATTTTTGTTGTGGCCATTGTGGTCGCATTGTTTAATGCCGTGTTCTGTGTACCCGTCGAACGGTTGTGTCGGTGGGCTTTATCTGAACCACAATTGGTGCGCTAATGGCTCGTGACGGAAAGGTGTCTCGAATTGTCATCCTCGGAACTGTGGCAATGATGCTCGGTTCTTTGTTGGCAGTGCGATTGTGGTTTCTGCAAGCTATCGATGCTCCAGGTCTCGAAGTTCGCGTGAGAGAAGTTCGTACACGTACGGTGAAACTGACTCCAGAACGGGGAAGAATATTCGACATCAAGGGCCGCATCGTTGCGGGCAACGAGAGACTCCTCTCGATCACAATTGATAGGGCAGTCATCGCAAAAGATCTTGCCCGCAAACAAATGTGGGACCGGTTATCGGGAGCAGTTGGGCTGTCGTTTGAGGAACTTGAAGACAGATATAAGTCGAAGCGCTACGACCAATTGCAACCGTTGCCGCTAAAGGAAGATGTGTCAGAAGATTTGGCGATCTTTTTGCGTGAACGTGCCGAGGATTATCCCGGCGTTGATGTGCGCGAAGAGTGGCGACGCGAATATCCATTTGCGCCGATGGCAAGCCATGTGATCGGTTTTCTCGGTGCCATTAAGGCAAGCGAAACCACTTTTTATAAGAATTTGGGGTATGACCCTGATGCACGAGTTGGCCAGTTCGGTGTAGAGCAAACATATGAATCAGTACTGCGTGGAAAACCCGGATATGTGAAGTATGAAGTCGATTCACGAGGGCGAATCCTGCGCATCATGGAACGAAAAGAAGCGATTCCAGGAAATGATGTACAACTAACAATCAACCTTGATATTCAGCAATTCACCGAGCGAGCTCTGCAAACGGAACTACGTGCACGTCAACGAACCGAGGCTCCTACAGTGTTGAGCTTTGGTCAACCTGATCCGGCTTATCCAGAGGTGACTTATTACAAAGCGCCAGCAGGTTCCACAGTGGTACTCAATCATGAGACCGGAGAAGTTGTGGCTATGGCTAGTTTTCCTAACTTCGATAATCGTTGGTTCAATGCTGGTATCTCTTCGGAGAAATTTGGACAACTGTTTCCAAAAACAGACGATCCCGATCAATCGATTCTGGTGAATCGTGCTATTTCTGGTCGATACAACTTGGGTTCTGCCTTTAAGCCGTTTGTTGCATTTGCGGCACTGAATACCGGCCAACTTCCTGGGGGCACTTCGTACAGCCTTGTCGATAAGGGCACCTACAAGCTGGAGAGCATTCCCGAGGAACGTTGCCAACTAAACGTGAAGTGTGTTTTCAAAAACGCCAATTGTGGTAACGGTGCTCCATGTAAATACGGTCGTATCAACGTTGTGTCTGCGCTTGCAATTTCTTCTGACGTATTTTTCTACAAAATCGGTGAGCAAATCTTTACTCAGCGCGGCAATAAGCCAGTGTTAGAAGATCAGGTTCGATTGTTCGGTTTCGGGTCTCCAACGGAAATCGATTTGCCATACGAATACATCGGTACTGTGCCAAGCAAAGCTCTGAAACAACGTTTGGCCGCTAGTGGAGCAATTGCGAAAGAAGAAGGCAAGGGTTACTACGTTGGTGACAACGTGCAGTTCTCGATTGGGCAAGGATTGCTCTCAGCATCGCCCATGCAATTGGCTGTGGCATATGGTGCGCTTGCTAATGGCGGTTCGGTGTTGCGACCACACGTGGTTCGAGCGATTTGGGCACCAGGTACTCCTGACGGAAAATCGGGAAGTGTCAACTTGGCGGAGGGAACCGTGTTGCAAGATTTTGTCGACCCTCAGCTACTTCGATCGATTCCGATGTCTGCCGAAGTACTTGACCCGATTGTGCGTGGATTAACTCGCGTGGTTAATGGCCCCGGTGTTCGATCGGATATTTATCACTCCACTACTGGGGAAAAATTGTTTCGTTCTTACCCCAAGCGGTCGTTACCTATTGCAGGTAAAACCGGTACCGCGCAAGGCGCCGGAAACCTTCCGTGGAATGACTCTTCAGTATTTGGAGCATTTAGTAAAGATCCCAAGCAGCCGTATACAACAGTGGCCTACTTAGAAAAGAGCGGCTACGGCTCGCGTGCCGCGGCCCCGGTGACAAAATGTGTTTTCACCGCTCTTGCTGGGAAAATCAAAGTAGATCCTGCGGTACCTGCAGATCCGCTCGACACGGCTAGTTATTTAGTCGCGTCTCCTCAGTTGCTCACCAACGGACTCTGCCTCGTTGGAGTTGGTTCATCGGTGCGTGACTAATGGTGAGCAGCATGTTTACTCGACGCCCTAACTCTGGTTTGGGAAACATTAAGCGAGGGTTTGCAGACCCAACTCGCAACATCGATTGGATTCTTATGGCTGCCGTGGGTGCCCTCACGGTGATTGGCGCTTTTATGATTTATTCGGCAACGCGCCCTCGGTTGTTGAACAGAGGGTTAGATCCGTTTCAATTTGTTCAGCGGCAAATCTTTTTCGTCATTATCGCCATTGTGGTGATGGCGGTAGTGATGTGGATCGATTACGTACAGCTGCGCGGAAGTGCAGAAATGTTTTATGCAGTCACAATTTTGTTGCTCGTTCTCGTGTTTGTGGCCGGTGCAGTAAAAGGTGGTGCGCGCCTTTCGTTCGATGTGGGTCCGATTGCTATTCAGCCATCTGAGTTAGCGAAGGCAACTACTTTGCTATTGCTGTGTGGTTTCTTGGCTGAAGACGACGTTGAAGAGGTCCGTTACGAGCGATTTATTCAAGCACTATTTATTGTGGGCGTTCCAATCGTGCTCGTTGGTATCGAGCCAGACCTCGGTTCAGCGTCGGTATTGGTGGCAGCTGCCATGGGTGTGCTGCTGGTTGCTGGAGCCCGCATGCGTTACATCGTCCTCATTACTTCACTTGCGATTGTGTCCGTGGGTGCCGGCATTGTCTCAGGGCTGGTGAAGCGGTATCAACTTCGTCGCATCGTGGGATTCCTAAACCAGAACTCCGACTCTGCGACTCTGCAACAGCTCACTACCCAAGTGAGATTTGCCAAGCGAGCGGTAGCTACGGGTGGGTTCTTTGGAAAGGGTTACCTCCAAGGACCGCTCACTAATGGAGCCTTCATTCCCGTCCAGTCGACCGACTTTGTCTTTTCTGCGGTGGGGGAGCAATTCGGCATGCTGGGCGGCGCCACTGTATTGGC
>WLEX01000155.1 GCA_009704065.1 Actinomycetota bacterium | reverse complement strand
TATTCCTTCACCTTGACGGCTCGAAATTTGCGGGGAGAAAGCACGGCCTCGGCACCAGTTTCATCAACTCCGGTTGGTCCACCAAGCACCATGGTTGCACCCACAGTTACACCTAGCGATGCCGCGGCGACCGTGTCATGGACTGCCCCCACCGATTCTGGAGGCTCAGAAGTTGTCTCGTACACGATTACTGCAACCTCAAGTACTTCTGGCGCAGCTTCACCAGTGTCAAAAACTGTGACTGTTGCAAGTCTTTCTGGAGTTCTCTCGACGCAAATAACTGGACTCACCAATTTGAAGGTGTACACGTTCTCTGTGACAGCCACAAACGGTGGACCGCAAACCAGTCCAGCCTCTCCATCCTCGTTGAGTGTCACACCCTCTAGTGCGCCACCAGCGGCTATTTCCGCGGTTAGCCCGAAGTTCTCCGCAGTTAGCGGTGGGGAATTGATCTCGTTTAGCGGAAGTAATTTGCTTGGTTCTAGTGTTACCGCAACGTGCTCGGATGCATCCTCGCCAACTATTGCATCTCCTACAGTAAGTGCAACCTTGGTAACTCTGCTCTCACCACCATGCCCATCGGGGGTTGCTCAATTGACACTCTCAAATGGCGGTAATGCAGTGAAAATTCACGACGTTACGTACTTGCCTGCTCCAACAATTTCTTCAATAACCCCAACCTCGGTCACTAGTACTGGTTCGCAGACGGTCTCGCTAACTGGAAGTAATTTTTCAACGGGCCTTTCCTCTGAGACTTTGCTCAGAGTGGGTGGAACTTTGGTTGCGCCCAGTTCAGTGTCCTCAACGATCATTGTGTTCAATGCACCAGTGCTCGTTAACGGCGCCACATTGGGCAGCCGAAGTGTTCAAGTCATTCTTGGTGGCGCCGCGGGAACACTCTCTGTAACTACTTCGATCACGTACACGGCGACTACTAACCCCATTGTTTTTAGCGATATCCCCTCAAAGCGATTCGGGTCATCACCATTTACGGTTACTGCATCCGCAACGGCGGGCAGTGTGACAGTCTCATCCCTCACTACAGGCGTGTGTACGGTCAGTGGAACCTCGATCACGATTGTGGCGGCAGGAACCTGCAGAGTTTCTGGTACGGCACCTGGAAACACCATCTATGCAGTTGGTACCAGCGAGAAATCGGTCATTATCGAGAGGGGAAATCAGTCGCTGTCGATTGCGCCAATATCTGCAGTTTCGGCTGGCTCAACTTCAGCCCTCTCCGTGACTAATTCGGCTGGTGTGGCTGGAGGTCTGAACTCTTTCCAATCGTCTACTCCAACAGTCTGCTCAGTAACGGCAGCAGGGCTGGCTCTTGGAATTTCAAGCGGTGACTGCATCATTTCTGTAACAGCGGCTGAAACAACTAACTACTCCTCAACCACTACAACAACAACATTCGCGGTAACGAGTATGACGCCTGCAAGTCAGACACCATCCGTAGGTTCCCCGTCATCAGATGGTTCTAGCAGCGGAGGAACTGCATCTTCTGGAACCACAGCAGTTGCGCCAGTGTCATCACCATCGACTCCAGCCCAATCGACACCTGGAGTCAAAAAAGGAAAGTCGATTTCAGCTAAAAGTATTGCTTCAAATGCGGGAACCACGATTCCTTCGGGCTCAAAAGTGGTTCTGTCCATAGCGTCAAGTTCGAAGTCGATTTGTTCGGTGGTTTCTCCGAATAGTGGAGTCCGTGGGATCAAAGCTGGCAATTGCAGGATCACTATAAAAATCACTCCGAAGGCCACCGCAAAAGTGAAAAAGCCGAAGACAATCACAAAATCTTTAACCGTTGTAGTTGCTTAGCCACGCTCGCAGGGCTGGCTATTAGGGCCGCTAACTATTCAACATCGGTTGCGCGTAGCGCAATCGCAAGACCCTCTTCTGGGTCTTCAATTACTAGATGAAGCCCCCACCCAACAGTGGGGGCTTTGTCATAGGTATACGCAGTGAATTCAAGGGATGAAATGACGTCGCCAAATTCATTGGCATAGCATGGCCAATCATCGGCGAGGCCGACGAATGTTGCTAAAAACCACCATGCCTCGCCACGGCCTGTTGCTGCGCCACGACGCTTGCCATGAGAGCCGCCACTGGCCCCGGCCCAGGCGAGCCAACCAAGCGCTTCGTCGGCTGTGAGAGGTGCAGTACGCGCGTGTGAGAGCCCAAGCGCCCCTAAGGCTTCTGGTGTTCCACCTTCTACGACCACTGCCTCTGCAGTGCCATTTGATTGTGTGGTCCAGGGCTCTACGAGACGACGAAATGCGAGGACAGAATCGAGGTCGTCGATGGGGTGAGATGACACGCATTCGATGGTGTCGAGCAGAGACGGTACATCGGGCGATGGGAAGTCGACGCCATCATCGGTGTAGCTGGCCATGACATAACGAGGTTCCCACTCTTGGAGCTCCATCGGAATTTCAAGAACACTGTGCTCGTCCTCATCAATTCCGTCACCACGCATTGCGCGTTCGTGAGCGATAAGAGATCGATCATGGCCGTCTGCGAGATGTTCTTCTAGTTCTTCCCATGTGTGATGCACTGCAATAATTTCGCTCACGGGACCAGGCATAAATGTTCGTGCCGTGTCATCAAGTGCCCGCACTGCATATTCAGCAGGTGACCACAACGCGAGGCGATAGTTAGCAAGTGTTGCAATGGGCCACAGTTGTCGACCTGTTGAAACTGCGCTACGTGCTTTGTTACGAATATCTACTAAGAGATCCCAATCGCGTGCATCACATGTGCCGTCAACAAAACGAACGAGTTCGTCGAGATCGGCACGCCGAATGAGATCGTCTAGAGAAGCGGCCATGGGTACTGGTATCTGCTCTCCGGTGCGGGGAACACACGATTTTCCAGCAACCATTCCGTACGTTCGAGCATGGCTTCGATTTCGTAATCGGTGAGAAGAGCTGCAATGTTCACTGGAACAGACTCTATGAGTTGTTCAAGAGGCGCAAGCAGTTCATCGGAAATTGTTTGAGTAGCAAAGTCCCAAATCACGGTTCGTAATTTGAACTCATCGCTGAAACACACGCCGTGATCGATACCCCAAATGTTGCCGTCTTCGTCGAGCAATACATGGCCACCTTTGCGGTCGGTGTTGTTTGCTACCACATCGAATACGGCCATTGCTTTAAGGCGTTCATGTACTTCGAGATGCTGCTCATATAAATAGAAGTAGTGCTCTTCGGGGTTGTAGTTCACAAAGAGTTGCAATGAACCAACGCCGAGCGGTCCTTCACATAAGACCGTGGGAGGAACAAGGTGATACCCAAGCGCCTCGCTTAAGCGGTATGCCGCAATTTCGCGTTTGTAAAGGCCTGGTTCAAAATCCCACAACGGTCGTTCGCCTTGTAGGGGCTTATAGATCGCTCGCATATTGTCGGCTGGATCACCGACGGTGACCAAATATGTGCCGTTTGAGCTGTTGGGCATTCGCCCTTCAATCTCAAACGATTGCGTGGAAAGCTTTTCCACCATCAATGGGTCGATTGGCATATTAGTTAAAGCGTGGGCAGGCGTGTCCGGAGGGGTCTTTCGGTGATCCACACCATTTGCATTCTTCGCGACCAGCAGTCATGAATAAATCTGCGGTGTCACAAAAAGCACGAGCTTGAGATGGCGTGAGCAACACTCGAACCACGGTTGTTGTGTCGTCGTCTTCATCTGATTCGTCGAGAAGATCGAATACGTCGTCATCGTCTTCGTCGACAAGGATCATCTCTTCCAGTTGCACCACCATGCGCATGTTCGAACGATCGACCCCAAGGCCAACAGAGCCCAACACGAAGTCTTGTTCGACAGGGCTTTGCAGTGTTGCGGTGCTTGAATCGGTACTGCCCGATACATCGGGCATATCGGCCAACATATTGCGAAGGTATTCAGAGAGTGCAGCAACTTGTTGCTTTTCACATTTCACAGAAATGGTGCGACCCTCGCCGCGAATTTGCACATAAAAAGTGCGTTCGCCAGGACGGCCAATTGCACCAGTTGCAAAACCGTCAGCATCTTCGAAGTCGTAATAGAAACCCATGTATCTACCAGTCT
>WLEX01000154.1 GCA_009704065.1 Actinomycetota bacterium | reverse complement strand
GATATCTCAATACTGGTCACGACTGTTGTCGTGGTGATTGGTACAAACACTTGTGGCGTGGAGTTGTTGCGTTGTTGTCTCTCGACCGGAACAGCATCAACTTGTGCAGTGGTAGACACGATGGTGTTGGTCTCATCTAGATAGAAAGTCGCTTCAGTGACTGTCGTTGAACTTGCAGCTCCCAGAGAAGTTGTTGCAATGTCTTCTCCTCTCGCACCTTTTAGTGCAATCTCGATCGAATCTTGTGCGATTTTCTTTACCAGTAAGGTTCGGCTGTTTGTAAGTTCAGATCGCGACAGTTGCGTGCCAGCTGCAAGGCTGACTCGCAATGAGTTGTTCTTGGGTGCTGTTACCGAGGTGTAGTCACTTCGCACTTTGAGAAGTGGTGTAGAGGTAGAGGCAGCACCAACAACAGAGTGAGCGAGATTGCCCGTTACCTGGATGGAGGGCATAGTGGGTCGTTGCACCGTGACTACAACGTCTGCAGCGGGAAGAACAGCAGATGCTCTACGTATGTCGATGTCAAAGTCGGAGCTCTCAGATGGCATACGAATGGTGAGTAGTCCGGCTTTACTTCCTTTACTTAATTCATAGGTAGCGCCAGAGATGGTGTTGGTAATTCCACTCGGTGTTACCTCGATGCGTTTTCCATCGCGAGTTGTGACCAATGCAAAACCAGGGGCCGATGAATCACGTGATGCAATGGTGATGACTGTGTTGGCCTGTGCTGGCAAGGTGGCACAGAATGGGCAGGTAAATGGGCCTTTACGTGAGGACATCGGCGTGAGTTCGAGAGAGCCAGTGTTGCCAGACCATTCCGTTTGTCGACCATCTAGTTGCGCACGAGCTGCCGGGTAGGTCCAAGTGTTTGTAGAACCGTCGACAATTATCTCCTTTCGAATACCGGGGAAATTGTTGTCATACACATGAATCACAAATGTGTTGTTGCGATGAGTGACTGCAAACGGTGTAACTGAATGCCCTGATGATTGGTAATACAAGCCAAGTGTGTAGCCCACACCATTGGCAAGTCCTTGAACGAGATTGTCAACAATTTGCAGGGGAGAGTCTCCACGAGAAGTGGCGGCCCGATCAGAAACTTCGGTGAGAAATTGTGTCGCCCACCAATACACAATTGCTGACTCTAAGGAACTGTTGTCTTGGCGAAGATCTGCGACTTTTGCCGCTTGAGAATTGAACGATCGGGGATCATCGAGTTTCAAGAAGAATCGTGTGCTTAACGCAGCAAGACCTTCACAGCGGCCACCGGCAAGAGCGTTGTTCCACTCTTCTAATTTTTGAGTAGTGGTGGGACGCAGAGTGCATTTGTCTTGTGGGCCATCGAGGCACACTGCGCTATGGCCAAACAAATCGATGAGGGTTTGCACCGTCACATTTGCATCAGCCCGAATTGAGCGTCCCCAATTTGCAAAAGAGAAATTATCCGAGCTGACTCTGAAGCCGTTATCGATACATAAGGTGCCATCGCCCAGATCGGGAGCTGAGAGATCTGTGCAGTGAGATGAAACCTGAGCAACCAATTGGGAGGCACTGGGTGCATTATTCAATGAATAGTCCGCATTCCTAAAGCAGGCAGACATCAACGTCACTGAGATCGCAATTGAGAGGGCGAAGACGCATTTCCGCACAGGCAGAAACTTACGACATATATGTGGTTGTGGGAAGATAGCCCCGTGAATTCTCCATCAGCTGGCCCCCGCTTCCAAACAATCCTCTTCGTGGGTATTGCAGCTGGGTTCTTATCGGGCATGTTTGGAGTCGGTGGCGGAATCCTCATCGTGCCGGGCCTTGTATTGGTGGCAAAGATGGACCAGAGAGTTGCCCACGGCACGTCTTTAGCTGCGGTGCTACCTATTTCGGCCTCATCTTTGGTGTCGTATTGGGCGCACGATCATGTTGATTGGAGAGTAGGGGCGTGCCTCGCTGTTGGAGCACTTGCCGGTGCCGTACTTGGTACCAAGTTGTTGCACGTGCTCCCACACCGCACCTTGGCAATCGCATTCTCGGGAATCTTGGTAGTGACCGCCATCAAGCTCTTCTTGCCATTCACATCACTTCCTGTTCGTGAAGTTCTCACAGTCGGCTCCATTGCAGCGCTCGTAGCCATTGGTGTGGCCACAGGTATTTTGGCCGGGCTACTCGGAGTTGGCGGTGGCATTGTGATGGTGCCAGCAATGATGATGTTGTTGCAGATGCCGTCGGCTCTTGCAAAGGGAACGTCAGTGGCAGTGATCATCCCCACCTCAATTATGGGCACTTATCGCAATCGTAAAAGTCTTAATGTCGATTTTCGAGCTGCCGCGACATTAGGTCTTGGAGGAATTTTTTCGGCAATAGCCGGAGGGTGGATTTCGGCACGCATGTCCGACACGGTTTCGAATGTGCTCTTTGCGACACTCCTTCTCGTTGTTGCAGTTCGCCTCATCCTGCAGATTCGTGCCGACGACAAAGCCGGGGTCGTTCATTAATCGCAAAATGCGATAGAACTGCCCTATGGGAAAATCACGTCTTGAAGGCAAAGTCGCATTAATTACAGGTGGAGCCCGCGGTATGGGCGCCTCAGAAGCGCAACTCTTTATCGAAGAGGGCGCGCGAGTGGTCATCACCGATGTTCTCGATGAAGTAGGAGCAGCAACCGCAAAGCGTTTATCGCCCGATGGCTCGTCATGTGTCTTTCTCCATCACGACGTCACCAACGAAAACGATTGGACCGCAGTAGTCGCCTCAGTGCTTGAAACTTTTGGCCAAATCGACATCCTTGTGAACAACGCTGGCATTTTTGAGCGTGGCACCGTGCTCGATACTGAACTCAAAGACTTCAATCGCACGATGGACATCAACGTCACCGGCGTGTTTCTTGGTATGAAATCGGTTGCGCAACACATGGTTGGCCGTGGCAAGGGAAGCATTGTCAACATTTCTTCGGTTGCTGGCCTCGATGGCACGCCAGGCTTCTTGGCGTATGGTGCAAGTAAGTGGGCAGTGCGCGGTATGACCAAAGGTGTAGCAAAAGAACTTGCACCATTCGGTGTACGTGTGAACTCCATTCACCCTGGCATTATCGATACACCCATGTTGCAAACATTTGAAGCAGCAGGTGAAGGGGTGCGTGAACTAGTACGTACACGTATTCCTCTTGGGTACGAAGCAGAACCCATTCACGTTGCTCGCCTTGCCTTGTATCTCGGTAGTGACGACAGCGCATATTCCACCGGATCTGAATTTGTAGTCGATGGAGGTTGGTCAGCATGAGCATTCTTGGTACCCGCGTAGTTCGTATAGAAGACCCACGGTTTCTCACGGGTGAGGGCACATACATTGCCAACCTGCCCATGCCAGGAGCAGTACACCTTACGTTTGTTCGCTCTCCCATAGCTCACGCCACTATTACGGGATTCGATGCCAGCGAAGCACTCGCTATGCCTGGCGTGCGCGCCGTATGGACTGCTGCCGATATCGATCTTGCCCCTGCAGGGCCCGCACATGCCTTCATGAATAAAGGAATCAAGTTTCCGTATCTAGCAATCGACACCGTGCGCTACGTAGGAGACCTCATTGCCATTGTGGTGAGCGATGACAAGTCACAAGGCACAGATGCGGCCGAAACAATCATTGTCGACTTTGAGCCGTTGCCAGTTGTTCTCGATATGGACTATTCATTTTCAAACGAAGTCTTGTTGCACCCTGAAGCCGAGACAAACGTTGTTCTTACATTTGCTGCAGCCAGCAACGACGATATTTTCGCCGACTGCGATGTAGTTGTTGATCTCACAATCGAAAACCAACGAGTTGCACCTGCACCGATGGAAGTTCGTGCATGCGTATCTTCATGGGACGGCACTCGTCTTACTCAGTATGCATGTAGCCAAGGAGCACACGGAGCACGTGATGGTCTTGCAGAAATCTTGGGTATCGACAAAGAAAACGTTCGCGTCATCACCCCTGATGTTGGTGGTGGCTTTGGCGCAAAGTCTGGCGTCTACCCTGAAGAAATTTTGGTGGGCTGGGCTGCACGCAAATTAGGTATTCCTGTTCGCTGGACTGAAACGCGCACTGAAAACATGCT
>WLEX01000153.1 GCA_009704065.1 Actinomycetota bacterium | reverse complement strand
TGGGTGGGTGTGGCGTCAGCGTCGCAATATGGCCCGGCGACACACAGATGTGGCAGGGTAGTGGGGTGAGTGCGTATCTGATTTCTGGCGATGAAACCCTCATCAGCCTCGAGCTCACCTCTCTAGTCGATCGTTTAGTGGGCGATGGCGATCGGGCAATGATGGTCTACAGTTTCGATTGTGCCGACAACGATTTTATTCTGGGTGGTGTCACCGATGCGCTCACCACCATGTCGTTGTTCCTCGAACGCAAAGTTGTGGTGGTGCGTCACTTACACGATCTCGACGGTGCATTTGTAGAAACGCTGGTGTCGGCAATCGATGCATGTATTGAAGAAGTCGATTTGGTGCTCACGGCTACTGGTCGCTTGCCCAAGATGATTACCGATGCTCTGAAGCGGGTAAAAGCCGAAACTATTGGTGCGGTAGTGGTTAGCAATCAACGCGACCGTGTCGAATGGGTGGAAGCTCGTCTCATCGAAGCAGGGTTCACCTATTCAGCCGATGCAACCAGACTTATTGCTACATGGTTTGGTGGCGATCACAGTCGCGTAGCGGGTCTTATTGCCACCTTGTTGTCGGCCTATGGCGAAGGCGCCAAGTTGTCGCGCTCCGATATCGAAGTATTTCTTGGTGACGCGGGCAAAGTGGCTCCCTGGGATCTCACCGATGCCATCGATGCGGGCGACGCCACGAAGGCGCTCCTCATGTTGCATCGCATGATGAATGCCGGAGAATCGCATCCTCTTCAGATTCTGGCGTTGCTTTCTAATCGGTATGCCCAAATGATGAAGATCGATGGCCGTGGCGTGCGTACCTCGGCCGATGCTGTTGCCATTTTGGGCGGAAAAGATTTCACAGCGAAAAAGGTGCTCGAGCAGTATCAGCGATTGGGGAGTGCAGGTATCGCGCGGGCAATTGCTTTATTGGCCACTGCAGACGTCGACCTACGCGGCGGAAAAGACTGGGAACCAGAATTGGTAATGGAAGTGCTCGTTG
The DNA here is from genome assembly GCA_009704065.1 of Actinomycetota bacterium. Taxonomy (GTDB): domain Bacteria; phylum Actinomycetota; class Acidimicrobiia; order Acidimicrobiales; family Ilumatobacteraceae; genus UBA2093. The sequence continues at coordinate 3,104 of WLEX01000153.1, read as the reverse complement.
CTCGGCTAGCTCGCTTGGGCGGAGCGCCAGTGCAACGTTCGTTCGCTAAGCGATAACGAAATTACTTGGCAGCGGCGTTGAGTCCGCGCATAAGGCGGCTCTTACGACGAGCTGCTGCATTGGGATGAATGATTCCCTTTGCTGCTGCCATATCGATGCGCTTGATGGCGCTACGAAGATCGGCTTCACCTGTAGGTGTGCCGGCGTTTGCTTGAGCGGTACGTACACGGGTGCGCAATTCGCTTTTGACTGCTTTATTGCGGTCGGCTGCTTTTGCGTTGGTGAGGATGCGCTTTTTTTGGCTCTTAATGTTTGCCACGGTTGGCAATGCTATCGGCGTACAAGCCCGACCCCAACCGCGCAGGGCTAGGCTTTCCATTGCTCATGGACCTCTCCAAAATCCGCAATTTTTCGATCATTGCCCATATTGATCACGGAAAGTCCACTCTTTCCGACCGCATTTTGGAAATGACCGGCGCCGTACAGGCCCGTGACATGCGAGCGCAGTATCTCGACTCCATGGATCTCGAGCGCGAACGTGGCATCACCATCAAGGCGCAGAATGTGCGAGTTGGCTGGAAAGGCCACACGTATCACCTCATCGATACACCGGGTCATGTCGACTTTGGATACGAAGTCAGCCGTTCGTTAGCTGCATGTGAAGGCGTTGTGCTCGTGGTCGATGCGGCGCAAGGCATTGAAGCACAAACTCTTGCCAACTGTTATCTGGCTCTCGAACACAATCTTGAAATTGTGGCCGCTCTCAACAAAATCGACCTTCCTGCTGCCGACCCCGATCGATATGCGCAAGAGATTGAAAACATCTTGGGTATTCCCGCCAATGAAATTCTTCGCATCTCAGCAAAAACTGGAGAGGGCGTTCCTGAACTTCTCGATGCCATTGCTGAACGTATTCCTGCACCAGTGGGCGATATCGATGCACCGCTGCAAGCGCTGATCTTTGACTCGCAGTTCGATCAGTACCGCGGCGTTGTTTCCAGTGTGCGAGTGATGAATGGTCGTCTCACCACCGGTAGTCGCCTTATGTTCATGCAGGCACGTGCAACTCACGATGTGATTGAAATTGGTGCACGTGCACCAGTGCCTACTCCAGTTGCTGAATTAGGTCCTGGTGAAGTGGGTTATCTCATTGCCGGAATCAAAGATGTGGCCGAAGCACGCAGTGGTGAAACAGTGACCACTCTCAACGAGCCTGCACAAGATGTGTTGCCTGGGTATCGCGATCCGAAGGCCATGGTGTTTTGTGGTTTGTATCCCATCGATGGTGACGACTTTGAAACATTGCGCGAAAGCATCGAAAAACTCAAACTGAATGATGCGTCAATTACCTATGAACCCGAATCATCGGGTGCACTGGGGTTTGGTTTCCGATGTGGTTTCCTCGGGTTACTGCACATGGAAATTGTGAAGGAGCGTCTCGAGCGCGAATTCAACTTGGCTCTTATTGCAACTGCGCCATCGGTTGCATATCGCGTTACTCGTACTGATGGCGTGGTGGTAGAAGTTGCAAACCCGGCCGATCTTCCGCCGATGCAGAACATCAGTTTCATTGAAGAGCCCTTCTTTCGCGTATCCATCATTACGCCAAAGGAATACACGGGAACACTCATGGATCTGTGTCAAACCCGTCGTGGCGACATGGTGAAACTCGAATACCTGTCACCAGAGCGCGTTGAATTGCACTATCTCATCCCACTTGCTGAAGTGGTAGTCGACTTCTTCGACCAGATGAAGAGCCGTACACAGGGATACGCCAGTCTCGACTACGAACTCGATGGATATCGCCAAAGTGATTTAGTTCTTGTTGATTTGTTGCTCAACGGCATTCCTGCCGATGCATTCAGCACCATCGTGCACAGAGAAAAAGCATTCGATTATGGGCGCCGCATGTGTGCCAAGTTGCGTGAACTCATTCCTCGCCAAATGTTCGATGTTCCTATTCAGGCCGCTATCGGTGGAAAAGTTATTGCTCGTGAGACCGTAAAGGCAAAACGCAAAGACGTATTGGCAAAGTGTTACGGCGGCGACATCACGCGTAAGCGCAAATTGCTTGAGAAGCAAAAAGAGGGCAAGAAGAAGATGAAGGCGATTGGCCGAGTCGAAGTGCCTGGTGATGTTTTTATTAGCGCTCTTAAGCTCGACGACTGATGTCCGAGTCGACGAAGTCTGACAAGGGAAGTGCTTTTCGGTCACTTCGTCACCGCAACGTCCGTGTGTACTTCGTTGGGTTGTTACTTTCTAATGTCGGCACGTGGCTTCAGTTCACGGCAACATCGTTACTGATTTATCGCATTAACCATCGTGCAACCGATGCCGGTTTGAACACGATGTTCCAGTTCTTACCAATGTTGCTGCTGGGAGCATGGGCTGGCGGATTTGCCGATCGGCACGACCGGCGCACGGTCACGATGTGGACCCAAACTGCACTCTTGGTGCAAGCGGTACTGCTAGCCGTTGCCGACTTCAGTGGACATGCATCGTTACCGGTTATCTACTCGTTGTCGTTGGTGCTTGGTATTGCAAATGCCATCGATAATCCGTCACGTCGAGGTTTGGTAACGGAATTGGTGGAACCGGAAGATATTTCTAACGCAATGTCTCTCAACACAACGGTGATGACAGGCTCTCGTATTTTCGGACCAGCAATTGCGGCTGCGCTCATTGGTCCACTTGGCACTGCATGGTTGTTCTCTATGAATGCAGTGTCGTATGTGGCAGTAATTGTTTCCATACTTATGTTGCGACGTTCCGACATGATTGCGGTACCAACTGCGAAACGAGACGGTAAGCCAGTACGCGAAGCTCTTCGTTTCGTGTGGGCAGACCCGTATATGCGCTACTCATTTGTTGTATTCACAGTGGTCAGCACATTTGCATTTAACTACAGCGTGGTATTGCCAAAGTTGAGCGATGTGATGTGGGATGAGCCGAATGGATATCCGATCCTTCTCACTATGACCAGTTTCGGCAGTGTGGGTGGAGCGCTTGCGACTGCACGATTCCGACAAGTCACTATGGGCTGGTATGCCGCAATGATCGCCATTTGTGGTGTGGCCTGTATCGGCATGGGTTTTGCGCCCAAT
>WLEX01000152.1 GCA_009704065.1 Actinomycetota bacterium | reverse complement strand
TGAATTTGCAGTTCTTCTTCTACGGCATCGATAAGTGCTTCTGAGTTTGTAACAAAGACCACGGAAGAATCGGTGCCGTGTTCAGCCTCAATAAGAAGGTCGGATGCAAGACGACCAACATGTGCTGTGTGATCGGCGAGAACCAAACTCTCGGTGGGGCCGAGAAGCATCATGGTGGCAAGGCCATGGCGTTGCATTTCTACTTGAGCCAAAGTGACCGCTGGACTGCCGGGGCCCACTACTTTGCGCACCTTCGGAATTGTTTCGGTGCCGAAACCAAGTGCTGCGATACCGGCAGGGCCGTTAATGCGGAACACATTGGTAATACCCAACAGACGGCAGACCACTAATACGGCTGGGTCTACTTCGCCGTTGCCACCAGGTACGGGGGGCACAACAAGGCAAATATTTTTGACCCCAGCAACAACCGCGGGAACACCGAGCTGATAGGCCACCGAGGGGTAGCTGGCTTTGCCACTTGGCACAAATAGACCAACGCTGGAAATAGGGGTGATCTTTTCGCCTGCGGTGAGACCGTTCTCGATCTCCATCTGCCAGTCGCTAGCGCGTTCGAGAAGCTGCTCATTGAAAGCACGTAAGTGAGAAATGGCATCGACGATGGCATTTTCAAGGGCAGGGTCGACCTGGGCGTTTGCAATCTCTTCAGCTGGCACCCGCAATTGGTGTGGCGCAAGGGTGATGCCATCGAATCGAGCCAAGGCGTCACACACGGCCTGGTCGCCACGAAGGCGCACATCTTCGATGAGGGCGCCAATGGAGTCGCGCAGGCCCGCATCGAAAATATCGTCGAGCCCACGGCGACATAGCGCCTCTTTTTCGGCAGCAGACATGGTGGCCCATGATTGGCGGCGAAGAATTGCTGTCACCTAAAGAAATCTACCTGTGAGGGGCCAAAGGGAGGGGATGACTTTCGTCTGAACCAAGTAGAGTTAATTCACGTTCCGAAGGAGGAGCGAGTATGAGCGTCACCGTAGTAGTTGGTACCCAATGGGGTGACGAGGGCAAAGCCAAAGTCATTGACCTTTTGGCAGCATCTCATCAGATCGTTGCCCGATACCAGGGCGGTCACAATGCAGGCCACACCGTGGTAATTGGTGATCAGAAATATGCCTTGCAACTCACCCCGAGCGGCGTGTTTTACGAGACAGTCACCCCTGTAATCGGTAATGGCGTCGTGGTCGATTTACCCACATTGTTCAAAGAAATCGATTCTCTAGAGTCACGTGGCATTTCAACGAAGCGTTTGAAGGTCTCAAGTCTTGCGCACCTCATTTTCCCGTGGCACCAAGCGATCGATGCAGCGCTCGAGGCAGGACGTGGCGACGCAAAAATCGGCACAACTTTGAAGGGCATTGGCCCGGCGTATGTCGACAAAGTAAAGCGGTCAGGAATTCGCGTCGGCGAAGTATTGAACGTGAAGACTTTTGAAATCAAAGTACGCGAACGCGCCATCGCAGCACGCCGCGAAGTGAGCGACATTGGTGGCGACACATTTGATGTTGAACAAGTGGTTACCGATTTTGTTGCATATGCAGAACGCCTTGCGCCGTATGTTGCCGACACCGTGAATTTATTGCACGATGCGCGCGAGCGTGGCGAGAACATTTTGCTCGAAGGTGCACAAGCAACATTCCTCGATGTTGATCACGGAACGTATCCGTATGTCACCTCATCTAATCCCACTTCAGGTGGTGCAGTTGTTGGTAGCGGACTCGGGCCTCGTCACATCGATCGTGTTGTCGGAATTGCAAAGGCATACACAACACGCGTGGGAATGGGGCCATTCCCATCAGAACTCACCGATGCATTGGGTGAAGCTCTCGTAGACATTGGTCGTGAATACGGCACCGTTACTGGTCGCCGTCGCCGTTGTGGTTGGCTCGACACTGTTATGTTGCGCCACGCCATGCGTTTAAACTCACTCACTGAATTCGCCATGACAAAACTCGATGTTCTCGACACGTTCGAAGAAATAAAAGTGTGTATCGGTTACCGCATTAATGGTGAAGTTGTTCGCAATTATCCCGACACCGTGGAACGCCTCGCAGAAGTAGAGCCTGTGTATGAAACATTGCCAGGTTGGAAGAGCAGTACCGAAGGAATCACATCGTTTAATGATTTGCCAGCAAGCGCACAAGCCTTGGTGAAAATCGTGGAACGTGAAACGGGTATTCCAGTATCGATGGTGGGCACTGGTCCATCACGTGATGCCATGGTGGTTCGCTAGTGATCAAACGGTATTCCACTGCGGAAACAGATGCGATGTTTTCTGAAGTAGGGAAGATGTCGCGATGGCTAGAAATTGAACTCGCGGTAACCGATGCATTGGCACAAGCCGGAGTAGTGCCAGCAGATGCTGCAGCACAGTGCAGAAAAAATGCTCCTGTTATTGATGAGGCTTTTGTTGCACGAGTGGAAGCACGTGAAGCTATTACCAACCACGATGTGGCTGCTTTTGTTGATGTTTTACAAGAAAGCATTGGCGCGCCTGCAGGGTCTTGGATTCACTATGGTCTCACCAGTACCGACGTTGTAGATACCGGTTTGTGCTGGGCACTTCGTGATGCTTCCGACATCACGATTAATGCGATTGATGAATTAGTCACAGTGCTTCGCGATATTGTGAACACTCATCGCAACACTCCCATGATTGGTCGTACGCATGGAATTCATGCGGAACCCACCACGTTCGGCGCAAAGGTCGCATTGTGGGGATTACAAGTGTTGCGCGACAAAGAACGCGTTCTTCGCGCACGCGATGCAGTGGCCGTATGCAAATTGTCGGGAGCTGTTGGAACGTATTCCAACATTGAGCCCGCAGTAGAAGAAGCGGTTGCTAAGCATCTTGGTCTGCAGGCTGTGCCAGCGACACAAGTGATTGCGCGTGATCGACACGCTGAGTATCTGTATGCATGTGCATCGCTTGGAACCACCATGGAATCAATTGCAGTGGAACTACGCCATCTTCAACGCACTGAGGTAAACGAAGTACGTGAAGGTTTTGCAAAGGGTCAAAAAGGGTCTAGCGCCATGCCGCACAAGCGCAATCCCATTTCAGCTGAAACTATTAGTGGACTATCACGTGTGTTGCGTGGCAATGCACAGGTGGGTCTACAAGATGTGCCGTTGTGGCATGAGCGAGATATCTCACATTCATCAGCCGAGCGTGTGGTGTTGCCCGATTCGTCGTCGCTTGCTGTGTACGTCACACGTCGTATGACCAAATTGTTGAGCAACTTGGAAGTCGATACGGCCAACATGCAACGCAATCTCGATTCGCTCCACGGAGTGGTGTTTTCGCAATCGGTGTTGCTCGCATTAGTCGAGTCGGGAATGACTCGTGACGATGCGTATCGCGTTGTGCAAAGTGCAGCTGCAAAAGCAATTGATACCAATACAGCACTGCGTGACGTTTTGCTCGCAGATAAGACAGTCACGTTGTCAGCTGAACAGATTGCCTCTGCATTCGATGTAACTCGAGTACTGCGACACGCCGGGCGCGCCGTAGATTCGTTTCTTGCCGCTAAGTAATTAGCGAGAGATTCCTGCTCGCTTTAGCACTGTGGGTGTAACACCAAATTCGCGCCATGCTTCATATGTGATGTCGTTGCGCTCACTGAAATTCTTTGCCACTTTGACGAAGGCTGTTTCGGTAGCAGTTACTTCAGTCTTGTTTTTCATGCCAGCGAGTTCTGTACGCAAATTGAGACGTTCTTGAATAAGACGAACTTGTGTCACCGGATCTGTTGACTTCAGTTCGGTATTGATAGCGGCGAGGCGCTTCGCAATGGAATCGGGGGTGCGACGGCGCCCACGGCGAGGCTTGATGGCCTCCACCACTTCGAGATATTCACGGATGATGCGGCCTTCATTGCGGCCATTGGCGAGTGCCTTCTTGTGAGAGGCACTCATGGTGGAGTTTCTTTTGGAAGTTTTCTTAGCAGCCATAGCGATAATTCACACCCTAGTGAGCCTTCTGAGCGTTACCACCATTATAGGTTGTGTCATAAAATCTATTGGGACGCACGGTCTAGGTCATAGGGGCAATAGGGCTTCCCCATTAGGGTCATACACATGGCACATGACTTTCCCAATACCCCCGA
>WLEX01000151.1 GCA_009704065.1 Actinomycetota bacterium | reverse complement strand
TGCATGCCACGTGGGGTGCCGATGGGCGAGTGCATGTGAGCAGAACTGGCCCACAGGGCAGTCATCAGTTATCGGCTACATCTGCCGCAAATGCGCTGATGGCAGTGCCAAATGGCGACGGAATCGTTACGGGTACAGAGGTAGTGGTTACTTTCCTTGGTGGCGATTCTGGGCCTGTTTCCGCCCAGTAGTCACAAGTTGATTACTGCGTAGGATTGCCTCAATGGATCTTGTCGACAGCTTTGGACGCATCGTGCGTGATTTGCGCATCTCGGTGACTGACCGCTGTAATTTCCGCTGCACCTATTGCATGCCCGCTGAAGGTATGACCTGGCTCGATCGTGCTGAAGTTCTCACATATGAAGAGATTGAACGAGTAGCTCGCATTTGTGTGGAGCAATTCGCAGTAGACAGTTTGCGCCTCACTGGTGGCGAGCCGACCGTGCGTGCACATTTGCCACAACTCATTTCGAAGTTGGCTGCATTGCGTTTGCCCGATGGCACGAAGCCCGATATTGCACTCACCACCAATGGTGCCACTCTGCGCAACATTGCAGTAGAACTGCGCGACGCAGGCCTCGACCGCATCAATGTGAGCATGGATAGTTTGCAGCCCGAGCGTTTCTTTGCCATGACTCGTCGTGATGAATTGCACAATGTGCTCGCCGGCATTGCAGAAGCTCAAGCTGCAGGTTTTACGCCCATGAAGGTGAATGCTGTTATTGAGCGCGGCGCTAACGACGATGAAATTCTCGACCTTGCACGATTTGGTCGTGACAACAATGTGGAAGTGCGTTTTATTGAATTCATGCCACTCGATGCCACCAACGAATGGGAACGCAACAAAGTGGTGAGCCAAGATGAAATTGTGGCTGCTATCGCTGCCGAGTTTCCACTAGAGCTCATGCCTGCACGTGGTGCAGCACCTGCAGATCGTTGGAAGTATCTCGATGGCAAGGGCACTGTTGGTGTTATCCCAAGCGTCACGCATCCGTTCTGTGGTGATTGCGATCGTGTGCGTCTTACTTCTGATGGCCAATTCCGTACCTGTTTGTTTGCCAACGATGAGTTCGATATTCGATCGTTGTTGCGCAATGGTGGCAGCGATAACGAGATTGCCGATCTCATTCGTGCCGCTGTTGGTGCCAAATGGGCCGGACATCAAATCAATCAAGTGAATTTCATTCGACCCAATCGGTCGATGAGCCAAATTGGCGGGTAGTTCCATGTCGCAAGATTCCACGGGTGAATTAGAAAACATTCGCGTACTGGTCACTATTGATGGACCTGTAGCAACACTTACTTTGAATCGCCCCGAGAAGCGCAATGCGATTCAGATGGCTATGTGGGCAAGCATTGATGCACATGTTTCTGCATTGGCGGCAAATCCCGACGTACACATCCTGATCGTGCGCGGTAGCGGCGATCATTTCTGTGCGGGCGCCGATATCACCGAACTCACCAACGGCCCTGGTGGCGAATATGCACGTATCAATTGGGCAGCCGAGGAAGCTCTTGCAAATTTCCCTGGGCCAACTATCGCGGTGATTCGCGGTAATTGCGTTGGTGGTGGAGTGTCTATTGCTACAGCGTGCGATTTGCGCATTAGTGCCGACGACGCAGTGTTCGGTATTACTCCTGCCAAGTTGGGCATTGTGTATCCCACCAATGCTCTGGAGCGAGCAGTGCGAGTGATGGGCGAGTCGGCAACGAAGCATCTCATGTTTACGGGTGACCTCATTGATGCCGATCGTGCACTACGTATTGGGCTGATCGATGAACTTCATGGTGTGAGTGCACTGGAAGCACGAGTTGACCAATTAGTTGCAACGTTGCTTGAACGATCGTCGCTTACACAAGTGGTAAGTAAAGCCATGATCGATGAAGTGATACGCGAAGGCAAAGTAAAGCCAAAGACCACTCTGTATTGGGAAACCGAGATGGATAAGAGTGGCGAAGTACGCGAAGGCGTTGCGGCATTCTTGGCAAAGCGGCCCGTGCGTTGGCCGTGGCGCCGTTCTTAGTTCTGAACTTGCAAGATGGCTTCAAAGCCACCAAGCACATCACTCACATCTACAAAGCCTTGCGAACGTAAGACACTCGCTCCAATGGAAGAGCGATATCCGCCGGCGCAATACACCACGGTGGGAAAAGCGGGATTCAGTTCGCTCATGCGCTTTCCTAGTTGTGACACGGGAATATTGATGGCTTGTGGAATGTGATTGATGATGAATTCGCCTTCACTGCGAACATCAACAATCTGTAGATGTGACAGCGATGCTCGACGTTCTGCAAATTCGAGTGCAGTTAATCGTGATGCACGATCGACTTCGCTGGGAATGTCGGCCAACTGATCGACAGGGAACCAGCCAACAACGCGGTCGTATCCGATACGGGCGAGTCGCACCTTTGCTTCGGTGGCAAGTCCGTTATCGGTGATGATCACAATGTCTTGGTCGGGCCGAATGACCGAACCTGCATATTCGGCATAGCGGCCACTGAGTCCGACATTTAATGAGCCACGAAGAAAGCCAGTGGCAAATAAGACAGAGTCACGGGTATCGATTATTTGTGTGCCGGCATTGCGCAGGTCGAGAACATGAGTAACCGTGAGTTGCGTTGGTTCTGCATGTTCATCAAGAGTGGGTCGATTTTGTTGGTTGAGCACGGCGTCATACCCGAAATAGCCAGGTGCTTGTGTTTGGCCTTCTGTAACGGCTGCAACAAACGAATCAACATCGGTGTATTGCAATGCATAGTTGTTACGACGTTGTTCACCCATGGTGGACGAAGTTTCAGTCGACAAGTTTTTGCCGCATGCGCTACCTGCACCGTGCGCAGGAAATACTCGCGTGGGGTCTGGCAATGTAAGCAACTTGTTTTGAATCGATGCAAACAAGAGGTGGCCCATTTCGTCGGCAGTTTTACCGACACTCACCAATAGGTCGGGCCGACCAACATCGCCAATAAACAATGTGTCGCCTGTGAGTACGCCGTAGGGCACTGCATCGCCGGCATGTTCGTACACAACATACGAAGCTGATTCGGGTGTGTGGCCAGGAGTGAGACGAGTTTCAATAACCACATCGCCAAGCACAATGGTTTCGCCATCGGCCAACAGGTGCGCTGCGAATTGCGGATGGGCTGCAGCGCCGAAACAAATAGTGGCACCAGTGGCTTTGGCTAATTCAAGATGACCAGAGAGAAAGTCGGCGTGGAAGTGGGTCTCGAGCACATGGGTGATGGTGAGGTTCAGTTCGCGAGCACGGTTCAGGTACAGATCGATATCGCGTTGCGGGTCGACCACCACGGCGTGGCCAGTTTTTTGGTCGCCCACCAAATATGACGCGTGAGAAAGACAATCGAGATAAAACTGTTCGAAGATCATATGGGTGCTCCTTTGGGGCTACCCATACGATACCCTAAGGGGTATCACAACACTCTGAAGGACACAGGTTATGAATATCGAACAAGACGTACTAGATGGTTTGTTGAAGCGTTTGGCCCGTATCGAGGGCCAGGTGCGTGCTGTACGCAACATGATCGATGAAGGCCGCGAATGTCGGGACATTATTACTCAAGTGTCGGCAGCTAGTACTGCCCTCGATCAGGTGGGTTTCCGGTTGCTTTCTGCAGGGTTGCAGCAGTGTCTGCAAGACCCGAAACAAGCGAAGCGTGATGGCTTCGACCTGGAAGAAGTAGAGAAGCTGTTCTTGAAACTGGCCTAGTGGGGTAATGCGTTATCGCAACGCAACCATCACAAGGGTGCCGAGTGTTCCCAAAATGCCCAGGCAGTTAGTGACCACCAAACCAATCACCCATTTCATAGTGGTGTCATAGCGGTCTGACAGTTCTTTGATGTCGCCCTTCAGTTCGATGCGCAGGTTGTTCATTTCGCCCCGCAGTTCTTCGCGCACATTTATCATTTCGCCCCGCAGTTCTTCGCGCACATTTATCATCTCGTCGCGAAGTTCTTCGCGCAGGTTGGTCATGTCTTGGTGCAATTCAATGCGCAGGTTGTTCATGTCCTCACGTAGCTCGATGCGAATCAGTTTCACGTCGTCACGTAGCCAGTCCAGTTTGTCCTGAAGATCTCTGCGCAGTGATTCGATATCGCTGGTGCGTGCGATG
>WLEX01000150.1 GCA_009704065.1 Actinomycetota bacterium | reverse complement strand
TTGTGCATACCGAGAGAGATACGCATCAGGATCTGCAAGGCTCAGAGCAATCACCGGTGCGCGAAGTAATCCTGGAAAAGAAAAATCAGCACGCTTCGACTGAGGCAATGCGACATCCCAATACTTCTGGGTCTCGTCGCCTTCCCACAACAACAAGTTCCATCCTTGCGCCTTTCCCGCACTAGGTGCACGAGAAGCCAGATCGATGCAGTCGACGAGGACTGATGAGTCGATGGGCTCAGAAGTAAAAGAACGCGTCATCCGACGCATACGAACTACGTCAGAGAATTCCACGAATTTATTGGCGAGCGCCGAGCTTGACCAAGCTTTCGGCCATGGTCCAACCATGCAGAATCAACACGCCGCCTTTTTTGGCATTGACTCCACTAAACAATTCGGAAATCTCTGACGAAATCTTTTCTGGCTTCAAAGACTCGTGGTCGAGAAAACCACTTTGTCCGGCTGTAGAGACAACAAATGTTTTTTCGTCGTAATTTGAATCAACAGCAAATCGACGAGCAAGGCGACGGCCCCATGCACGCTCTTCACCAACTGCGCGATGATCGTGACGTGGAATCATTTCCGTCAGCGATTTGAAAGCTTCAACACCATCTGCAGATGCGAATCGACTTCCTACAACGACATCTTCATCGGGAAATGCCATGAGTGCGCGATGATACGCCTCGGTCATAAGCCCCTTCAGAACTGCATCACGCTTTGCTGTGCGCTTGATGGTCATGAGACCGATGAGCACACACGGAGTTCCACCAATGCGTTCGAGGGTAGAGAAAGTAACGCCCTGCAATTTGCCATCGATGCGAGCCAATGTGCACAGCACCCAATCGGTCTGAGCTTTAGCGAAAAGTTCTGCAGTGAATGCACCCTCAATAGAGAGCATCTCCTCGAGCTGAGCTTCTGTCAGCGCACTGCAGTCTTGTGTGGCAACTTCCAACGACATTGACTGGGTGACTCCCTGACACTCGGGCGGCGATAACGCCGACAACAACCCTTCTATTCTGCCATTTCACAAGCCCTTTCGCTGAAACGGAGGACAGATTTAGATGATTTTCACCGCTGTAGAGCCGAATGCGACCCGTAATGGAGCTAACGCCTTCTCAAAATCAACAAGCCCAGAGGGCCCGAGGTCGAAAATCTTGCCACCTGCCAACTTGAGCTTGCACGGGGAAGCACCGGGAAATTCAGCAATGATTGCTTTCAGTACCTCGAGTTTTTCATCGGTAAAACCTGCAGGCAACGACAACAACACTTCGGGAATTCTTGAATCGAGATTCTCAGGGACAGCAATGCGTTGAGCAGAAAAACTCGCCGGTTGATCTTCTCGCTTGTTCAGGCGCCCCGCGATGGTGACAACCAAGTCATTAGCAAGAAGGTGACCAAATTCGGCAAGGGTCTTTGCGAAAACCGTGACCTCGATAGCTGCATCCATGTCTTCGAGAATCAATGTGGCCATCTGATCACCCTTCTTGGTGAATCGGCGATTGAGTCCAGACATGACTCCCCCGATGGTGACCATTCCGGCTTCTCTTGTTTCAAGATCGCGAATAGAACTTGTGGTGAGACGACGCAACGCATTTTCGATTCCACGCAAAGGATGATCGGAAATGTACAAGCCGAGCATTTCTTTCTCGTGTCGCAACTGGTCGGGCTTACTGAACTGGATGTCGGGAATAACGACCTTTGAACTCCACCCTGAATCAGAGGCCTCTTCCATCTCACCAAAGAGCGACATGACACCCTTTTCGTGTTCACGTCTTTTTACAACAGCATCGTCGATGATTGATTCGTACACAGTAAGAAGACCTCGACGGGGGTGGCCAAAGGAATCGAATGCACCAGCCTTAATAAGAGACTCCACGGCTCGCTTATTGAGCGCCTGTTCAGGTGCGCGTTTTGCAAAGTCGTGAAACGATTCGTACGGACCATTTGTGTCGCGCTCTTCTACTATTTGAGCAACCAAACCTTCGCCGACATTTCGCACAGCCGACAAAGCGAAAATGATGCGTCTCTCTGTTTCGTTGCTAATTGCTTCGAAGTCTGATCGGCCGGCGTTGATGTCGGGGTTCGACACAGTGATTCCCATGGCTCGACAATCGGCAAGATGAATTGCGGCCTTGTCGTAGTTGCCCTTTACCGATGACAACAAACATGCTGAATACTCAACAGGAAAATGAGCCTTGAGAAACGCAGTTTGATAACTGATGAGCCCGTATCCGAATGTATGGCTCTTGTTAAATGCATAATCCGCGAACTTCCTAATGACAGCAAACAGGCTTTCACCTAATTCGCGCCCGTACCCCGTGTTCTCACAGCCGTCAACGAAGACTGCCTCTTCTTTTTGCATAGCAACGGGATCTTTTTTGCCACATGCCTTTCGCAAGTTGTCGGCTTGCGCCAAGTCGTAGCCGGCGAAACGCTGCGCTACACGCATCATGCTTTCTTGGTACACCATGAGCCCAAAAGTGTCGTGCAGAAGTTCTTGGGCTTCAGGGTGGAAATACTCGGGCGTCTTACGATTGTTTTTATAGTCGGCGTAATCGTTATGCATATTGGCGCTCATGGGGCCGGGGCGATAGAGGGCAAGAACAGCACTCACGTCTTCGAACGATGTGGGCTTCATTGATTTAAGAAGCGCGCGCATGGGGGTTGATTCAAGTTGGAACACACCAATGGTGTCACCTCGGCTCAACAAGTCGAACGTTGCTTGGTCGTTGAGTTCTACAGAATCGATATCGAAATCGGGGTCACGTTGACGGCGAATCATTTCGACCGTGTCGGTGATGACGTCGAGGTTACGTAATCCGAGGAAGTCCATTTTGAGAAGACCTAGTTCCTCAACTGCATGCATTTCATACTGAGTGACAATTGGGGCTTCGTCGGCCTTCAGATCACCTACGGGCTTGCGCTGAATCGGCAAATAGTTTTGCAAGGGTTCTGGGGTGATCACCACAGCAGCTGCATGAATACCGTCGGACCGCTTTAGGCCTTCAAGTCCACGAGCAACATCTACAACTTTTGCTACCACTTCGTCGGAAGCAACAAGATCGCGCAGACCCTGTGCTTCGCGAAATCCGTCTGCATATTTTGGATCTAGTTCAAGACAAGCCGCCAATGGAGTGTCGCGACCCTGAATGAGAGGCGGCATGAGCTTTGCGATTTTGTCACCCACTGCATATTCGTGACCCAATACGCGTGCAGCGTCACGCACTGCATTACGGGCCTTGATAGTGGCAAATGTGATGATCTGGGCAACATGATCACGGCCATATTTCTCCGCGGCGTAGCGGATCATGTGATCGCGATAGCGAGAGTCGAAGTCCATATCGATATCGGGCATGCTCACACGAGATGGGTTAAGAAAGCGTTCGAAGAGAAGGTCGTACTTGAGTGGATCGAGTTCGGTAATACGCAGGCAATACGCCACTGCACAACCCGCAGCAGAGCCACGGCCTGGGCCCACACGAATACCTGTGTCTTTTGCGTGCTTAATGAGATCCCACACGATGAGGAAATAGGAAGAAAATCCCATTTGTTTGATGACACCCAATTCGAACGCAACACGTTCAACGACATCGGCAGGAAGTTCGTTGCCCCATCGCATCTTCGCGCCTTCCCACGTGAGGTGTTCAAGATATTTTTCGTCGGTGGCAAACTCGGCAGGAATTGGGAAAACCGGCAGGTGGTATGTGCCTAATTCGATTTCAATATTTGAACGTTCTGCAATCCATAAAGAGTTGTCACATGCTGTGGGCTGCTCACGCCAGAGATAGCGCATCTCTTCGGCCGATTTGAGATAGTGCTCGTTACCTTCGAAACGAAAGCGATCTTGGTCGCGCATAAGCGCACCTGTTTGTACACAGAGCAAAGCATCGTGCGCTTCGTGGTCGTGCTTATTGACATAATGCGAATCATTAGTGGCCAAGAGCGGCGCACCAATTTTGTTCGCAATTTCGATCAGCTTGGGATTAGTGCGCAGCTGGTCACCGATGCCGTGATCTTGCACCTCGACGAACAAATTGTCTTTGCCAAAAATATCTTGCAATCTGCCAGCTTTTTGAATGGCACCTTTTTCATCGCCGTTTAACAACGACTGCAGTACATGACCACCAAGACAAC
>WLEX01000015.1 GCA_009704065.1 Actinomycetota bacterium | reverse complement strand
TGCGTCGTCAGATGCACCGCGAAATTCGCAAGCCACTCATTATGTTCACACCCAAGCAACCGTTGCGAATGAAGGAAAGTCGTTCTCGTCTTGCCGATGTCACCACTGGTTCATTCCAAGAAGTGCTCGACGATCCGTTCGTATCTGACAAGGCATCAGTGAAGCGCATTATTTTGTGCAGTGGCAAAGTTGCATGGGATGCAATCAACGAGCGCGACAAACGCAACGCACCAGTAGCGGTGGTTCGTGTAGAGCAGTTGTATCCGTTCCCCATCGAACAGATCAATGCAGTTCTCGACTCGTATCCAAATGCGAAAGAAATCGTGTGGCTGCAAGAAGAGCCAGAGAACATGGGTGCATGGCAATTTGTTGAGCACCGCATCTGGCGTGTGAAAGAGCGTGGCTACGACCTTCGCCATACCTCGCGTGTTGAATCGGGCAGCCCTGCTACAGGCTCAAAGGCCATCCACGATCAAGAGCACACAGACCTCATGGACGAAACCTTCGCCGGCTTTTAGAAATCGAAGTTCCTGTAGAACAGGAAAGTACAACGGACTGAGTGTTACGAGACTGTCACAGTGCGTCTTATGGGTGGAGATATGCCTGCAAGTGAACATGCTGCACTGATGACATTGGATATATCTCGTTCGCTGCGAGCCTCATCATGCATAACTTCATACTGGATGATAAGCCCATCGACCGCTGCCACTATGAAATTCGTCAGTTCCGATAATTCGATTGAAATCTTTTCGTTCTGAGTTGACTCCGTCAAGATCTCCAGTGTTGATGCTGCGTATCTTGAATACTGCCATTCAGCGAGCCACTCAGATCCGGGTGTACGTCTGCAAAAGATAGTTAGCTCGTACTGCATCAATTGCAGTCCATCGTCACGTCGTACGTATGTCCAGATACCTCGGATTGAGTCATTTATTGCTTGTGCGAGGCCCTGGGTAGGGTCTACTGAATTTCGTAGGATCTTTTCGATTTCAGTTGTTACAGCAGCAACAACGGCTGTTAGTAATTCATTTTTGTCACGAAATGCGTAATGGAAGACTCCTTGGGTAGTCCCCGCTTCCTCGGCGATTCTTCTAGTGGTGGCTCGGTCTAGTCCCTCTTTGGACATCACCCGTATTGCTGCTTCCAACAATTGTTCTCTACGGTTCTGGACGCTTATTCGGGCCATGAATAAACCCGACTCTCGTTATTTGACAATTGCGACACTCCCTATTATATTGCAGGTCGACCTACTTGGTCACTTGACCAAGTAGTGAATTTTCTGGGGGGAAAATTATGGACACGGTGGATGTCGTTGTCATAGGGGCTGGACTTGCTGGACTTTCCGCTGCCCGAGATTTGCTGAAAGAGGGTGTCGATGTCGTCGTTCTTGAGGCTCGAGATCGTGTTGGTGGACGGACGTTCACGGTCACCGAAGCTGATGGTGTTGTGGTGGAACACGGCGGGCAATGGGTTGGACCAACCCAAGACCGAGCGCTGGCACTGATAGAGGAGTTTGGCCTAGGAACTTTCACTCAATTCAGTGACGGGGCGAATCTGCAGTATTCGCAGGGCAAGCATCTTGAGTACCACGGAGCTATCCCCACGGGAGACCCACTGCAGGCAGCTGATCTTGTTGATGCGATGGTGGAACTCACTACTAAGGCCATGGAGATCGACCCAGAGTGTCCATGGGAGCACCCACTTGCAGTGCTCCTTGACAGCATGACGGTTGAAACGTGGATTTCATCTCAGCCGTATTGCGAGAGTGCCAAGGACTGGATTCGAACTCTCTGTCGGGCTTTGTTTCCGGCGGAACCAGGAGAAATTTCGCTGCTGCATGCGCTTTTCTATTTTCGATCCGGTGGGGGTGTTGAGAAAATGATCGGCACTATTAACAGTGCACAGGAATCACGCATCACACAGGGCGCGCAAATGCTGTCGAAGAAGCTCGCAGAGATTGTTGGTGATCGTTTGATACTTGAAGCACCAGTCATAAGAATTGATCACGATTCTCACGGAGCAACGATTCACCACGACAAAGGAACAATTTCCGCAAAGCGTGTGATCGTGGCTATTCCACTGGTGCTTGCAGGGAGAATTCGTTATTCACCTCCGATGAGTGGAGTTCGTGATCAACTAACGCAACGTTCTTTTATGGGTTCGGTGTTGAAAGTGCATGTCGTTTACGAAAAACCATTCTGGCGAAACAAGGGATTGAGTGGACATGTGACCTCTGATTGCGGCATGGTTCAAATCACTTTTGATCAGTGCCATCCAGATCGTCCAGAGGGAGTCATTGTTGGCTTCATGGATTCGCACTTGGGGCGTGTCGCAACTCAGATGACGTTTGAAGAGCGAAGAGATGTAGTGATTGAAGATCTCGTTCGATTATTAGGTGAGGAAGCGAGAAACCCTAAGGCCTATTACGAAAAAGCCTGGATCGATGAAGAGTTCTCGAGAGGTGCATACGTTGGAATGATGACTCCTGGCACTTGGTCGACTTTGGGGCCGCATCTTCGAGAACCAGTGGGAGTCATCCACTGGGCCGGCACTGAAACGGCAAAAATTTGGAACGGATATATGGACGGAGCAATTCGTTCGGGTGAAGATGCGGCTCAGTCGGTACTTTCTTCACTTGCAGCCGAGGGAGTCTTGAAATGAGCCAAGAACAAGAAAAAGTTAGCGCGGAGGAACTTGAGACGGCACTGCGAGAATATGTTGACCGCGCAAACGTGAGTCCACGTGCACGTAAAACCCTCCTGTCGTGGACCTGTCGAATCCATATCCAAGCTAATGACATTGAGGATGCGGCTTTTACATACGTAGTCGAAAAAGGGGAGTCACAACCAATTTCTGTTGGTCTAATTGGGGTTCCCGATCTCATTGTTCGAGGTCAGAGTTTTGATCTCGCAGAAATTTTCTGGGGTGATGCCAACCCGGTCTCCAATTACATGCAAGGTGCCATTAAGACCCAAGGACGCGCAGAAGATGTGATGCGACTTGACGCAATGGCCATGTTTATTTTCCTAAACCAATAGATAAAAGAAGGCAATTATGAGTGATCAGAAAACTTTAAGCAGAGCACTCTCACTGGGGGGAGCTTCCGCAATTTCTACAGGGCTTGCGTTTGCGGCTCTCAATTTCCTGGGCATGGCACAAATGCTGGATTACATAAACGGACCACTTGCATGGCTCGCGGTCTTGGCTGGCGGTCTAGTCGTTTTGGGCGTCCGTGCATGTTTTTCAGAATTGGATGGCATCTATCCAACAGCGGCGGGTATTCGATTGTGGATGGCACGTGCCATGAACGATCGCTTAGCGCTTGTCATCACTCTCACTTATATGACAGCAATTGTTCTAGTAATTGCAGCTGACGCATTCATTATTGGTGAAGCAATGGCCTATGCCTTTGGAAACGGCACAATTATCGCAGTTGTTTATGTCGCAGTACTACTCGTTCTTGCAACATTTCTTAACTTGAGGGGCATCAAACTGGCTGGAACCCTCGAGAAAATCGTCACCACAGTTGTTGTGCTTGCCACCGTGATTATTGGAATCATTGCAATTGCAAAACATGGGCCAACACCGCCAGCACCACTTCATGGCGGATCTCCGTTGCAGGCACTTATTTTGGGAATTTTTCTGTACACGGCATTCGAGTGGGTTACTACAAATTCGGAAGAAGTAGTGAAGCCAAAGATTATTCCAAGAGCGATGTTGGTTGCGATAGTAGTGCTGGCGATTAGCCAATCAATTTTTGCTGTTGCTATGGGAATGAATCTCGGTCCTGATGGTCGCGAGTCTGCATATCCACAACTCCTTGTGGCGGAGCAAACGATGGGACATGTTGGATTGCTATTGATGCTCGCAGTTACAGCTCTTACTGCAGTCAATACATTCAATGGTGGTTTCGTCACATTGTCGCGATTTATGTATGCGGTAGCACGTGAAGGAAAACTGCCAAGAGCACTAACGACTTTAAACGATCGTGCTGTGCCTGTAGTGCCCGTAATTCTTCTCGGCGTATCGTCACTAGTCCTCAGTATTGTCGTTGCGGTAACAGGTGCCTGGGTAATGATTGTTTCAATGTGCGCTGCACTTGAAATGATGATTTATGCAACCGCTGCATTCGTGGTGTTTCGCTTGCGCAGACAACAACCAGAAAGCGAACGATCCTTCAAGTTATTTGGTGGTCAACCTATGGCCATTGCAATCATGGTTTTGTTTGGGTTGCTCGCATTAATTAGTAGTACAACAGTTGGGAAAGACACGAACGTCATACCACTGGTAATTCTTGTTGCCGTTGGCTTGATGGTCACTCTCTATGTACTTCTGTATGTGCCAAAGCTCGAAAAACGAGAAGCAGAAGAGCTTGCTGCACGCAGAGCAGCCCGTGCCGCGTCACGTAATGCCGCTAATAATCAGTAGTTACGGCATTTAGAACGACAGGCCGAGATGGCCAGACAGTTCTGCAAGTGCAGCAAATGAATCGCCCACTTTGATGGTGCGCATACCCATTGCTGCGGCTGGTTTTAAATTGATGCCTAAGTCATCAAGAAACACGCATTCGTCGGGTGAAACGTTCAGCAGCTCGCACGCAATTTCGTAAAAACGTGGCTCGGGTTTGCGGCATCCCACCTTGCTGCTCTCAACAACATGGTCGAACTTTTTCATGATCGCGGCGACTTCGGCTTGACGAGGAGTGGGGTCGGGAACATTGTTCACCACATTGTTAGTGAGGCATGCAGTGGCGTATCCCGAGGCAATCACGGTGTCGAGAGCGGCCACCATATGGGGGCGAACTTCGCCCGACAGCAAGGCCAGCACGTCGGCACCAGGGACGCGATGTCCTAGGGCATGGCTCTCGGTGGCAAACAGGTCGTCAAACTCGGCAGGGGAGATGTCGTTGCGCTCTAAGAGGGCCCACGCGTTGGAATCGGGGTTCGTTGCGTTCACCTGACGAATATGGTCGAGGGGGAGGCCTTGGGCTGTTTCGTAGCGATTAAAGGCCTCAAAAGGGCTCGAGAGGATCACTCCTCCGAAATCCCAGAGAACGGCTCGGATTTCCTTAGTAGTCACGGCTAGAGGCTATTCGGATTGCCCTCATCAGACACGGTTCGGGTGCTTGACTACATGGGTGACTAAACACATCATCGTCGACGGGTCCAATATTGCGACCGAGGGCCGTTCTCTCCCCAGCCTTGCCCAACTCCATGAAGCCGTGATGGCTTTGATGGACGAATTCAAAAGCGCCAAGGTGTCGGTCGTGGTCGATGCCACTTTTGGACATCGCATTGCGAAAAAAGAAGTAGCTGAATTTGAAAAGGCAATTGCGAATAACGAATTGGTTGCACCACCTGCGGGTGCAGTGGGCCGTGGCGATGCATTTGTATTAGCTATTGCCGACAAAGTGAACGCTTCAATTTTGTCGAACGACAGTTACCAAGAGTTTCATGGCAAGTACAAATGGCTGTTCGATGAAGGTCGTCTGATTGGCGGAAAGCCAGTGCCGCTTGTCGGCTGGGTATTTGTGGAGCGCTTACCTGTGCGCGGGGCCACAAGTCGTCGCTCAGTGAAGACCGGAAAAGTTGTTAAGAAGGAATTGCCAACAGCGAGCGCCGCCGCCAGTAAGCCAATGCCTGTGCCTAAGTCGCCACCACCCAACGCCGGTGTTCGCGCGAAGATGGCCAATGAACTTATGCCGTTTTTGCAGTTCGTTGAAAAACATCCTGTTGGCACCAAAGTGAAAGCTGTCGTCGATTCGTATGCGGCGAACGGCATCACCGCGCTAGTCGGAGATATCTCTGGGTATGTTCCATTGCGCAATATGGCAAACCCTGCGCCACGTAGTGCTCGCGATTTATTTGCACTAGGTGATTCGGTCACACTCACTGTGGTGGGCTACACCCCATCGCGTCGCAGTGTCGATCTTGCAGTACCTGGTGTCGGCGCAGTCGACTCAAAAGTTGCCGAGAAGAAATCTGCACCTGCAAAGAAGTCGGTGGCCGCAAAGAAGGCTGAGCCTGTAAAGAAAGCTGTTGTTGCAAAAACTCCAGCTAAAAAAGTTGCGCCTGCTAAGAAAGCGGCCACTGCAAAGAAGGCCTCGCCTGTGAAAGTGGCCGCGGCGAAGGCACCGGCGAAAAAGGCAGTAGTCGCCAAGAAAGTTGTTGCAAGCAAGGCAGTTGCTAAAAAGGCTGTGGCCAAAAAGGTGCCTGCAAAGAAGCGATAACGCCCCTCGGTTGCTGAGCACATCGTGTGCTCTACTACCGTTCATACGTGCTCATCGTTACGTGGAATGTCAACTCGCTGAAGGCTCGTTTGCCTCGTGTGACCGAATGGTTGGCCGAGGTGACGCCAGACGTTCTGTGTATTCAAGAAACCAAGCTGGCGCAAGAGAAGTTTCCGACCGAGGCCATTGCTGAACTCGGATACGAAAGCGCTCATTTTGGTCAAGGTCAGTGGAATGGTGTTGCCATTCTTTCTCGTGTCGGCTTAGAAAATGTTGTGCCCAACTTTGCCGCTGGCGTTGAACCCGATCATGAAGCACGCATCATCTCTGCTACATGTGGTGGCGTACGAGTGAGTTCTGTGTATGTACCAAACGGCCGTGCACTCGATAACGATCACTACACCTACAAATTGGGCTGGATGTCTCGCTTGCGTCAGCATCTCGATATCTCCTGTAAGACAACTGACGACGTGGTGGTTGCGGGTGACTTCAACATTGCGCCCGATGATCGTGACGTTTACGACGTGAAACAATTCGAAGGCGCAACCCATGTGAGTCAACCCGAGCGTGATGCGTTACAGAATGTGTGTGACTTCGGAATGGAAGATACGTTCCGTCGCTTTCATCAAGAAGAAGGACTTCACTCATGGTGGGATTACCGCGGTGGGTCGTTCTACAAAGGCCACGGAATGCGTATCGATTTATTGTTGGCTACTTCATCTGTTGCAGAACGCTCCACGTGGACATCCGTTGATCGCAATGCACGTAAAGGTGAGTCACCAAGTGATCATGCCCCCGTGTTGCTGTTGGTAGGTGACAAATGAGCGACGGAGAAACAATTTCTTTTCCTTCTTTTCACGAAAGAGCAGCAGAACTAACCGATTCTGATCTGGCTCGTATTCGGTTGGCAGAGGCCACACGTCAACTAGTCCTCGATTCATTTATGTCTACATCGCCTTTGGAAGATGTAGAAGAAGCAATCGCGTTGATTGCACAAGCGTTAGACAAAGTAAACGCACCTAATGGCGTACCGGGAAGTGCGGCATCGGAATCTCATTTCTCCGATCGCAGTCCTTTCTATGGTGCGATGAACCCATTGTCGATGCCCATGGAAATGGGTCAAGACTCATCGATAGGAGAGTTCGGCGCAGTCATCGGTCGTGCCACCTTCACAGAGCCGTACGAAGGCCCTCCTGGCCACGTGCACGGCGGCTTTATTGCTGCAGCATTCGATGAAGTGTTGGGAATGGCGCAATCTTTTACTGGTCGTCCGGGGATGACAGGCAAACTCTCAGTTACCTATCGGTCGCCGACGCCGCTGCACACCAAGATTGAATTTCGTGGCTGGGTCGAAAAGGTCGATGGCCGAAAAATTTTTGCAAAGGGTCAATCATTTAATGGCGACACATTGTGTGCTGAGGCCGAAGCATTGTTCTTGTCAATGCCGGTTGAAATGATGGATCGTCTTCGTAAAGGTCGCGACCTTAGCGGCCCACCGCAGAGTTAATTACTGCAAGTAACTCTTTGCCGTATCGGCGTGCAAAAAATACTCCTGTAATTTCGGCGATTGCTTCCTCTGAATCGGGAACTTCTCGTACTAACTGGCGGATGTGGTGAAACGTCAGCAAACCATCGGGATCTACGCGTTTATTGCGAGCGATGCGGGCTCGCCACAAACGAATTGCAGATTCGACTGGTTCGTATTCGGTCCGCGCACGTGCAATGCGGCGAAGCTCTTCAGGAGGCGCATCGGGAGCAGGAATATGAGTCGTGACGCGAGGCAAGAACGGTGACGGCCCAGAGGAACGCCCGCGTCGATTGTCGGTCCATGTCACTACTAATTCATCACCAGCGCGAGTGAGCGCAACATAGGCGAGTCGGGCTTCTTCGCTACGCGCTTCGGCTTTGCGCGTGTTGCCAAGTGGCATGAGTTGCTTGTCCATGCCGGCCACCACAACAAAGGGCCATTCGCGTCCCTTGGCTGCGTGAAACGAGAGCACCTCTACACCATCTGCTTCAGCAATATCGGCGCTCGTGACCATCCATGAGCCAAACATGCGACCGTTCACAGTGCCAGATCTGTTGTCGTCAAGAAATTGACGCACCAGTAATCCCACTTTGTAATCGGCATCATCGGGTGAGTATTCGCCTGTATCCAAAATATCTGCAGACCATGTTGCAAGTTCTTCGCGACCGGTGAGTGCACTGGCATCAGAGACTGCACGTGCCCATGCGCCACCCATACGAGATGAACGAACGGGTATACCAGCATCGGCCAAATTGAGACGAATGGTGTCGGCATATGCGTTGATGCGCACGAGGACTGCGATGTCGCTCCAGCGGCGATCGGGTGCATGTGCATTTTGCACTTGTTTGCGAATAATCCGCAGTTCTTCGTCCTCGGTGTCGGAACGAAAGAGAGTGACGACAGAACCAGAAGGTCGTTTCGACACTGCGTCGGCTTTTTGCTGGTCTTTCGCCAATGTGTCGACTGCAAATTGAACTATTTCAGGAGTGCAGCGATAGTTGGCGGGGAGCGATACGACATGTGCACCGTTGCCGATGCCGGGTAAGTAGTGAAACAGTTCGCGGTCTGCGCCGTTGAATGCATAAATAGCTTGATTGGGGTCGCCAACCAAAAACACGTCTGGATTCGCTGGCAATAGAACTTTCAGAAATTCGTATTGCAACGGGTTCATGTCTTGCGCTTCATCTACGGAAATGTGACGGTATTGAAAACGAATTGATTCGGCGAATCGGGGGTCACGTTGTGCTGATTCGATGACAGCGATGAGAAAATCATTTAAATCAATCACGCCGCGCTTACGTTTTAGTTTTTCGTACTCGGTAAAAACGGTGGTGAATCGTGCGGGCTCAAGTGGCATTTTTACGCCGGCTTCTTTCATTGCGGCAGAAGCAGCAGCAGGAGAAAGCAGATGAGTGTGGGCCCAGTCGATTGCAGCGAGCACATCGTTCACGCCACCGCGCTTTGCGTCATCGCCCATGCATTCTGAAAGAAGCGAAGAACGATTATTGATGATGACAGGTGGGCGACGATTTTGGTCTTCCAAATTCTGCAACATGAGTTTGCGAGCCACCGCATGGAAGGTGCCGATAAGTGGGCGACCATCGAAGTGATATCGCGCAAGGCGAGTTCTCATTTCTGTTGCAGCTTGGCGCGTGAAAGTAATGGCCATGGTGCGTTCGATATCTGCTGTACCTGAAGCCACTCGCCACGCGATGCGTCGAGTGAGCACCGTGGTCTTGCCAGATCCGGCACCAGCTCGCACCACCACAACACCAACGGGTGCGGTGACTGCAGTGCGCTGTTCGGCATCGAGCCCAGCCAGCACCGAGTCGGGCGTAGGGCCCTCGTCTCTGATGTCTGGGTCGATGAAAGTCACCACTAGAAACTAGGCGGTTGCTACCCTTCGAGCCATGCCCTTCCCGCGCCGCTTATTGAATGACTACGAAAATATTGCTCTCGACCTACATCCGCATTGGCTGTATTTCGCTGAATCAGTGTCTACTTTGGCGGGAACCATGATTGCGGTGATGTTCGGACTCTCCAAAATCCCCTCTGGGTTTTTCCACAATGTTTTTTCCTATGTTGGTTTAGCGGCCATCATCGTGGCTTCTGCCTGGATCATTGTCGATGTCATTAAATGGCGCACAACCTATTTCGTCGTCACGTCCCATCGCCTTATTTATCGACAGGGTGTGGTCGCTCGAAACGGAGTCGAGATTCCTCTCGAACGTGTGAACAACGTGAACTTTTCTCAAACCATTATTGAGCGAATGTTGGGTGTGGGCGACCTTCTCATCGAATCAGGAGGCCAAGACGGCATCCAGATCTTTAGCGACATCTCCCAACCAGAGCGGGTACAAAACATCATCCACTCCACAATCCAAGATCGGGTGGGCAACCGCTTCGAGGGAGCCCCGAGCGCCGCCAGTGTCGCTTCTGAGCTCGAGCGCCTCGAGGCCCTGCGAGATCGTGGCACCCTCACCGATGCTGAGTTTGCCGAACAGAAGCGCCGCCTTCTTGGCTAGCGCTTTCGCTTGCCCGAGGTGACGCCAGACCTGAGAGAATAGGCAAATGCCTCAAGCCATCTTGCCTCACGGAATCAACATCGAATTCGACACCATGGGTGACCCGAAGAACCCCACATTGTTGTGGATCATGGGATTTACTGCCCAGATGACTGCATGGCCCGAAGAATTCTTGAAGATGTTCGTCGATCAAGGTTTTCACGTAGTCCGATTCGACAACCGTGATTGTGGTTTGTCGTATAAGCATGACGGCGTCATGGTGGAGACCGACAAAGTCACCATGCAGGCACTCATGGGTGACGAAGTAACTATCGAGGTGCCCTACAAGCTGACCGATATGGCCGCCGATGCAATGGGCGTTCTCGACCATCTTGGTATTGAAAAAGCACACATCATCGGCGCATCGATGGGTGGCATGATTGCGCAAACTGTTGCACTCGAACATCCTCACCGCACACTGAGCCTCACAAGCATCATGTCGGTCACTGGTGATCTTGCATACGGATCTCCTACGGAAGAGGCAATGGCTGCGCTACTTGCTCCACCATCTCCGGACCGTGCAACCTACATCGAAGGCGCTGCCAACTGGGCCGTGTGGTGCTCAAAGAAATATTTCGATCTCGATGAAGCAAAAGCTCGTGCCGCCCGTGAATTTGATCGCAGTTTTTATCCTGAAGGTTCTCATCGTCAGTTGGCAGCAATTTATGCATCGGGTGATCGCAGCGAGAAGTTGCGCGACCTGAAAGTGCCCACACTTGTTATTCATGGTCGTGACGATCAACTACTCACACCATCAGGCGGCGAGCGCACAGCCGAACTTATTCCTGGATCAGTTCTTATGTACGTAGCCGACATGGGTCACGACGTGCCGTTGCCACTTTGGCCGCTTTTCGTCGATGCGATCTCGTCGCATGTTCGTCGCGCAAGTAAATAACTTCTACACACTTCTCTAAAGGAGATTCACAATGGCTGGTCCACTTTCCGGTTACAAGATCATCGAAATCGCTGGTATCGGACCTGGTCCGTTTGCTGCCATGTTGCTTGCCGACATGGGCGCTGAAATCATTCGCGTCGATCGTGCACAAGCAGTGCGTGGCCCTGCGCCTGCAACACCAGCGGGAGATCTCATGCTGCGTGGACGTAAGAACATTGCACTCGATCTGAAGCACCCTGAAGGCGTTGAAGCGTTGTTGCAATTGGTGGAAAATGCCGATGCCATCATCGAAGGATTCCGACCTGGCGTGATGGAGCGTCTTGGTATCGGACCCGATGTGTGTCAAGCGCGTAATCCGCGCATTGTGTTTGGTCGCATGACCGGTTGGGGCCAAGAGGGTATGTATGCCCAAGCAGCAGGCCACGACATTAACTACATCTCATTATCTGGCTCGCTTGCACATTTTGCTCGTGCTGGCGAAGCGCCCGTACCACCGCTCAACATGGTGGGTGACTTTGGCGGTGGCGGAATGTTCCTTGCATATGGCGTTGTGTGCGCTTTGCTCGAAGCACAAAAGTCGGGCAAAGGCCAAGTAGTCGATACTGCAATGGTCGACGGTGCAGCTGTGCTTATGACCATGTTCTGGTCATTTAAGGCAATGGGTATTTTCAATGAAAATGCACCAGGCACCAACCTGCTCGACACAGGTGCACATTTTTATGATGTTTTTGAATGCGCTGATGGCAAGTACATCTCACTTGGTTCTATTGAGCCACAGTTCTATGCAGAGTTATTGCAACTCACAGGGCTAGAAGGTGACCCTGAATTTGCAAAGCAAATGGATCAATCGATGTGGCCACATTTGAAAGACCGTTTGAAAGAAGTGATGAAGGCAAAGACTCGAGACGAATGGTGCGCCATTATGGAAGCAACCGACGTCTGTTTCGCGCCTGTTCTCACCATGAGTGAAGCAGCAGCCCACCCGCACAACGTTGAGCGTAAAACTTTTATCGATGTAAACGGACACATGCAGCCAGCACCAGCGCCACGTTTTTCTCGCACCACCCCCGAAATCTCCCGTCCGTCGGCACATGCTGGTCAACACACTGCAGAAGTACTGCGTGAGTGGGGCGTTGCCAATGTCGATGCCTTGCTTGCCAGTGGCGCAGCAAAGCAGGCATAAGTGTCGACTCTCGTTTGCTTTCACGCACACCCCGACGATGAATGCATCGGCACAGGTGGCACAATCGCCCGTGCTGCCGCTGAAGGTCACCGCGTTGTATTAGTTGTTGCTACCAATGGTGATCATGGTGAAATACCTGCCGATATGCCGGCAGGAAAAACGTTGGTTGAAGTGCGGCACGAAGAGACTTTGCGCTCAGCAGAAACACTCGGAGTGCATCGTGTGGTGTGGCTTGGGTACGAAGACAGTGGCATGACCGGTTGG
>WLEX01000149.1 GCA_009704065.1 Actinomycetota bacterium | reverse complement strand
TCACCTCAGCAATGGCCTTAGCCAAATAAATGTCTCTTTCAGGCGCACGAGAAGACACCAGGTGATCGAGTTCGGCGAATCGCTTTGGATACAGAGCAGCAAAAGACAGATCTTCTAACTGCTGCTTCATGTCTTGCATCCCTAAACGATTGGCAAGCGGTGCGTAAATGTCGAGCGTCTCTTGTGCTGTGCGTTGCTGCTTCTCAATCGATACACCGGCAAGCGTGCGCATATTATGTAAACGGTCGGCCAACTTAATAACCAACACACGCATGTCTCGCGCCATAGCAACAAGCATTTTTCGCATCGTTGCAGCCTGTTGGGCTTCACGAGAATCGAATTGCAGTCGTTCTAATTTGGTGACACCATCGACAAGAGTTGCAACTTCGTCCCCAAAGTCACGTTGAACATCTTCAAGTGTTATCTCGGTGTCTTCAACAGCATCGTGCAGCAAAGCTGCAGCAAGAGAAATTTCATCGAGACCGATATCGGCAACAATGCGAGCAACAGCAATGGGGTGATTGATATACGCCTCGCCAGAGGAACGCATCTGATTGGTGTGAGCCACACGCGCCACTTCATAAGCACGGTTAATAATGGACACTGACGCTTTGGGATGGCGACGGCGATATGCCGTTAAGAGCGGAGCTAGTTCTTCAATCGGCGCACTATGGTGCCGTCTCCACGGAAGAACACGGTCAGCGGTACCCATAGGCCAAGGTTAGCGACGCGACTTCTTTCGCGGACGCGGTGGATGACTCAAGATCGCTTCCACCGGAGCCGCAGGCGAAACAGCAGACTTTTCGGTATCTGAGGCGGCACGAGCAGAGGCCCTACGCCCAAGTGGAGCTCCTGTTGCCATGAGATGAGCCATGTCGGATTTGAGCGAAAGTTGGCCGCGCATCGAGCGGTACTTTGCAGAACGCTCCTTCAACATGCCAAGCAGTGGGCTTGCAATATAAATCGACGAATACACACCTGTAATGAGACCGACTAACAATGCCAAAGCAAATTCTCGAAGTGCTACAGCACCAAGAACCCCAGCTCCCAGAACTAGCAAACTGAAAACCGGAAGAACCGCTGCAATGGAAGTAATGAGCGAGCGCATCAACACTTGGTTCATGGAAACATTGACAATGTCTCCGTATGAGACTTTAGAGCCACTGAATCGCTCATCATTTTCATGAACTTTGTCGAACACAACAATGGTGTCGTACAGAGAAAAACCAAGAATGGTGAGAAACGCCACCACTGTTGCTGGAGTTACTTCAAGTCCGAATACCGAATACACACCCACACTGATAGCCACGTCATGCGCCATCGCCGCGATAGCCGACACCGCCATCCCCCACTCGAAACGCAATGAGATGAACAAAGACACCACAGCAAAGAACACAAGGAGAGCCGTAATGGACTTCTTTGTGATGTTCCAACCCCATGTGGAACTCACAGTGGACACACTGACATCGTTGACCGTGGCCTTCGACTCCTTCGCCAAAGCAGTTTGAATCTTTGTGACTGTTTCTGCAGACAAATCACCAAGCTGGATTCGAATGCGCTCAGTATTACCCGTGCTCAAAATTTGAATCTTTGCGGTTGCCGCATCGATCTTCTCTGTGGTGAGGATTTTTTCAGCGGTCTCAACTGTGAGTGTTCCGGTCGCCGGGACCTCGAAAGCAACACCACCTTTGAAATCAATTCCCAGATTCAGGCCTTGTAAAAACAGGGACGCAATCGTGATGACTACTAAGAGCCCCGAAACAATAAAACCAACTTTACGTCGACCATAAAAATCGATTGTGGTCTCACCTCGAGACAGACGAGTTAAACGACCAGCCATTACGCCACCGCCTCAGTTGATACGGAGCGACGAACACCTAAGACGCGACCCCTATTGAAAAGCTTGGTACGAGCCAGTAGCAACACTGCAGGCCTGGTAAAGAAGTACGACACCACCATGTCAGACAACGTGGATAGACCAAGGAAGAATGCGAATCCGCGCACAGAACCAACGGTCAGCTTCCACAAGATCACGGCACCAATTAATGACACGGTATCTGCAGCCAAAATTGTTCGCCATGCACTGTCGAATCCGCGTACTGCTGAATTACGAAGGGTTCGCCCAGCAAGCACATCGTCCTTCAATTTTTCGAAGAAAACTACATACGAGTCAACCGTGACACCAATGGACACAATGATTCCAGCAGCACCAGACAGTGTGAGCGCCAAGCCGTTTGTCTTTGACAGCCAAGAGATAACGCTCCACATCAAGAGACCCGACACACCGAGACCCAACACCACAACAACAGCGATGAGACGGTAATAGAACATGAGAAAGAGAAGTACGAGAAGCACACCAATTAGGCCAGAGATAATTGCGGCTTTTAGAGAATCTTTACCGAGCGAAGCAGAAACAGTTTGCACGGTAGGCAAATCGAATTGCACAGGCACGGCACCGAACTGCAAGACACGAGATAACTCCGTAGCTTCCTTTTGACTAAACGATCCGGTAATCGAAACAGTGCCATTAGTAAATGTTGGTGCATTCACCACGGGCGCTGATTGCACTTTTCCGTCGAGAATAATGGCCACCTGTTTTGTGGGGCAATCTTCTCCACCTGCATAGCAACGTGTTGTGAGTGCATTCCACTGATCTTCACCGGCAGGTCCACTACGTAATGCAGCAACAACGCTCCATGCGCCGGCATCTACTTCTGCTTTTGTATCGCTAGAAAACACTTCACCTGTTCCTGCGACGGGGCCGAGTAGATACAAAAGTCTTCCATCCTTATCGGGAAGAATCGTTTGACCTTCAGGCAACCCAGTTTGTGGGTTGACCGGGACAGTGGTTGTAGTAGTTGTTGCCGAGGCCGTGACATGACGAGCACTGCCCACTCCACCCGATGGTGCAGGCAACGTGGTGGTCGCACCTTTCACGGTGGTAGAGGTCGCACCTTTGACTGTTGTCGAAGTTGCACCCTTCGCCGTGGTGGTGGTTGTAGTGGCATCGGGGTTTTCAGCCATCTTTAACACTGGGCGAAGCTCTACTGCACCTGTGCGACCGATGAGGTCGAGAGCCTGCTGTTGATCTTTTACGCCTGGCAAGTTCACGACAACTGTGTCGCCCTGACGAATAATTTCGGGCTCGGCAACACCGATTGAGTCGACACGCTTACGAATGATCTCAACTGCCACCGTGAGAGCAGCAGAGTCATACGTTCCCTTTGGCGTCATGGTGACTGATGCACCACCCTGGAGATCGAGACCAAGTGATGGGTTATTTCCGGCCACCAAGTTGGCAGCAAACGTGCCAGCTGCAATAACCAAAATTGCGACGAGAGAAACTACGAGGCGACGTGTCATAAATTACTTTGCTTCAGGAGCAGCGTCGGCGGGAGCCTTGCGGGCAACCGAACTACGCGCTACACGAACTTCAATGCGCTCTTTGTCGTGGCCATCAGCGATATCGACCCACAACACATCACCTTCAATAGCAGTGACGAACCCGTAGATACCTGAGGTCATGATGATCTCATCATCGACCGCAATCGATGACTGCAGTGCCTGGCCTTCTTTTAACCGACGTCGCTGTGGGCGCAAAAGTAGAAAGTACATGGCGCCAAAAATCGCTCCGAAAAAGACCAAAGTGAACACAGGGTTCCCATTGCTCTTCGTTGTGGATGTAGCTGCGAGCAAGATTTCAATCACGGTGGGAAAGCCTAGCGACCGAACCCCTATGGGACTTGTGCTTCCTAGCCCCAAACAGCAAGAACAGAGGACTTGAACTGCTGGAAAGTGCCATTTGTGATGGCAGCACGCATATCAGCCATGAAATTGATGGTCCAGGCAAGGTTATGAATGGAGACCAGGCGCGAGGCCGTGGGCTCTCCCGTTTGGGTCAGGTGACGCAGATATCCACGCGAGTGAGTGGCACACACCCAGCACGAACACAAGGCGTCAAGTGGTTCATCAGAATTTATGAACTGTGCATTCTTTGTATGCAGTTTTCCCTGCGATGTGAGTGCGGTTCCATGCCGACCAAGGCGAGTTTGCAAAACACAGTCGAACTGATCGACCCCGAGTTCGACAGCCTCAACGAGCGAAGCAGGGTCACCCACTCCCATGAGATATCGC
>WLEX01000148.1 GCA_009704065.1 Actinomycetota bacterium | reverse complement strand
CTGCACGCAACATTGCGAGTTCGTCGTGATACAACGCACCTGCATTGGCGTGTGGCAACAAGCCGGTTTCATCGAGAACCAATTTGGCCATGTCGTGCAAGTAATGAACAGTGGAGTCGTACCCATTGTCGCGAAGCCATTTGGCTGCAATGTCGTAACGCTCTTCAGGGCGCTCGCCAAGAGTAAAGAGTGCTTCGTGGCAGCCCATGCGTGCACCTTGGCGCGCAATCACCAAAATGTCTTCGGCAGTGAGATATGGCTTTTCTAATCGTGCAGGTGGTTGGGCAAATGTGCAGTAGCCGCACTTGTCG
The DNA here is from genome assembly GCA_009704065.1 of Actinomycetota bacterium. Taxonomy (GTDB): domain Bacteria; phylum Actinomycetota; class Acidimicrobiia; order Acidimicrobiales; family Ilumatobacteraceae; genus UBA2093. The sequence continues at coordinate 3,834 of WLEX01000148.1, read as the reverse complement.
CGACACAACATGGTGAGTGGGATAAAGACCTTCGGAGAAAACGTAATGCGCGTACCTGTAGTGGCATCACGAACAGCGCGGGCGCGTTCCATGAGCGATTCAAGAGGGGACGACAACAAGTCATCGATGAATGATTGTTCGATGGGGTGTTTCGACATGAGGTCGAGACGGGAGAACTGGCGCGACAAGGCAGCACCTTTCAGGTGGATCCGATGGAAATATGCCAGTGGCGGTCGAACTTTGCCAGACGAACTAGAAATGTCTGACAACGCCCATTTGGCCGCGCATCACCACAATACCGTGATGTTTAGTCGGCAGAGGTGTTGGAGATGGCCTCAAACATGGCAGACACATTGTGGCTGCTCATGGGTACTCGATGACCAGTGCGGCTGATAAAGCTGAGCTGTACGCCAGTTGCCGGGTCGAGGGCCGTGAAAACCTGTTCGTGGCCTTCGGCGTCGACCACTACATCGGTGAGACGAGGGACGCCAGCAGCATCGAGTGCATCGCGAGTAAAGCCAGCGTTTAATACTTCGATAGCGATGTGTTGCACGCCAGAGCCATGTTCGGCAAGACGCTTGTGCACTTCGGGGTTATGGTCGGCACCCACGAGCACCACGGTGACGCCACCTGCTTCAGCGGTGATGACAGATGAATCGTCGGTTGCAGTAGTGGTAAAGCCCATGCCAGAGAAAAATTTTGTAGCAGCAGGAAGATCGGCGACGGCAACAACAACATGATCGATGCGGCACGCAACGGTGTCGAGTTCGGAGCGTGTGGTGTTGCCCGCTTCTTTTGTAGGTGCTGGTTCCTCGCGTGATTCGGCTACTTCGATGCGGTGCGTTTCTGAAAGCAGAATGCGAAAGAGCTGTTCGGCAAAGTCTGCATCGACACCGCAGTCGATTGCCCATTGACGGCGGCTAGCCAATACGTCACGAACTCGCTGCGGCTGAATAACCGTTGCGCCCGTTGTCTCTTTGATCTCGGCAACTTCGCGGCACACGTTCATGCGGTCGGCAAGAAGTTCCACAATCGCTTTATCGATGGCATCGATGCGCGTACGAAGATCAGAGAGGTCGGCCACAGCTATTCCTTGTTCTCGAGAAGTCGCTCGACATGTTTTGCTAACACATCGATTTCGATATTGACCTGGTGGCCTGGCTTGCGGTGACCAAGGGTGGTGACGTCGGCAGTGTGGGGGATAACGGCAACTTCGAAAGTGTCGGCGGTGAGATTGAACACCGTGAGGCTGATGCCATCGACCGTGCAGCTTCCCTTTTCCACGATGTATTTCATGAGGTCTTGCGGTACGCGAACTACTAGCTGGGGGGCAGGGGAGACAATTTCTCCCACGGCATCAACATGGCCAAGAACAATGTGGCCACCGAATCGGCCATTGGCCACCATGGGGCGCTCGAGGTTGACAGGGTCACCAGGCTGCAAGGCGCCGAGATTGGTGCGGGAATAGGTTTCCTCGGACACATCGGCCAGCCACCAATCGGGGCCTTTTTCAATCAGGGTGAGGCAGCAGCCGTTGACGGCAATAGAGGCACCGAGGCCAGAATCGCTGAGGACCGTATGGGCCGAGATGGTGAGTTTTGCCCCTTCACGAGCCAAAACAGAGCCTTTTTCTTCAATGATTCCTGTGAACACCCCTTCAATCTAATCAGCCGAGGGGGTTGTGGGCACTGGGAAATGGCTCATAACCTAATGAGGTCTCCGTGGGCTCCGGCGCGCGGACGATGCTAGGCGTGGGTTTTCCACAAGTAGCGCCCTCTTTCAGTAAGGAATTACGAGGCTTTTATGTTGCCAAAGATTGACACCATCTCGACGTACCGCCAGCACGGCACCGACACAGGTTCACCCGAAGTGCAGATTGCACTTCTTACCGATCGCATCAACCACCTCACGGAGCATCTCAAGACGCACCAAAAGGATCACGCATCACGTCGTGGATTGTTGATGTTGGTGGGCCGCCGTCGCCGCATGCTCGATTACGTTCGCGATCGCGACATCGCTGGTTACCGCGATCTCATCGCAAAACTCGGCCTTCGCCGATAACACATACTTTCGCCAACACCATTTTCATTGTTGTCGGTTGTCAGTCGATAATCCCGCGCCATGGGGCGGGGTCGCCGACTGGGAACCGGCTGGATGTTGGCGAAATCACAACACACAAACAAGGGAGTTCCCATGGCTGACGCCATTCGTGTTTCATCACCGGTATCTGGATCCGATAAATCCATGTCCTTCGAGACCGGAAAGCTTGCGACACAGTCGCAAGGTGCCGTTCTCGCAACCATCGGTGGCTCCACCGTGCTCGTTACAGCCAATGCGGCTCGTGGCGTTCGCGATGGCATCGATTTCTTCCCACTCACCGTCGACGTCGAAGAGCGTGCATACGCTGCCGGCAAGATTCCTGGTGCGTTCTTCCGTCGTGAAGGTCGCCCCTCCGAACAAGCAATCTTGACCTGCCGTCTTATCGACCGCCCACTTCGCCCAGCATTCCCCGATGGCTACCGCAATGAGACACAAGTTGTTGTCAACGTTGTTGGTGTCGACTTGGAAAACCCACACGACGTTCTTGCAATCAATGCATCGTCTGCAGCACTCATGGTGAGTGGTATTCCATTCGAAGGCCCCATCGGTGCTGTTCGTTTGGCCTACTCACAAGATGGTGACTGGGTTCCTCATCCAACATATGCAGAGGGCAACCTTGGCACTTTCGAAATCGTTGTTGCGGGTCGCGAACTCGACAATGGCGATGTTGCCATCATGATGGTGGAAGCTGGCGGAACTGAAAAGTCTTTCGAGTACTACGCCGATGGCGCACCAAAAGTGTCAGAGCAAGTAATTGCCGATGGTCTTGAAGCTTCAAAGGTATGGATCAAAGAGTCCATCAAGTTGCAGCGCCAATTGGTAGCAAGTGTTATCGCAACAAGCGGTGCCATTACTCCACTCGAGTACACACCAGTTCTCGATTACACACCAGAAATTTTTGCTGAAGTAGAGCGTGTTGCTACGCCAAAGCTTGCAACAGCAATCACCATTGCACTCAAGGCCGATCGCAACGCAGCCACCGATGCAGCAGCAGCTGACACCGTGTCTGAATTGTGTGGAGAAGGCGGCAAGTTCGCCGGCCAAGAAAAGGCAGTGAAAGAAGCTGTTCGTAGCCTCACCAAGAAGCTTGTTCGTAAGCGCGTTGTTGAAGAAGGCATCCGTATCGACGGTCGCGGTCCTCGCGATCTTCGTCCGTTGTCATCAGAAGTTGGCGTATTGCCCAGCGCACACGGCACTGGCTTATTCCAGCGCGGTGAGACTCAAGTTCTCAACGTTTGTACCTTGGCAATGCCACGTATGAACCAGTTGATCGACTCACTTGGTCCCGACACCTCAAAGCGTTATATCCATCACTACAACATGGCTCCTTGGGCTAACGGTGAAACTGGTCGCGTTGGTTCGCCAAAGCGTCGCGAAATCGGACACGGTGCACTCGCTGAGCGTGCATTGTTGCCAGTCGTTCCAAGCCAAGAAGAATTCGCATACGCCATTCGTTTGGTGAGCGAAGTGTTGTCATCAAATGGTTCCACCTCTATGGCGTCAGTGTGTTCTTCAAGCTTGTCGCTCATGGATGCTGGTGTGCCCATTAAGGCTCCTGTCTCAGGTATCGCTATGGGTCTCATCTATGCAGAAGGTAAGTACCTCACACTCACCGACATCCTCGGTGCAGAAGATGCTTTCGGCGACATGGACTTCAAAGTTGCTGGTACAGCAGACGCAGTGACTGCATTGCAGCTCGACACCAAGATCGACGGCATCCCTGCCGACGTATTG
>WLEX01000147.1 GCA_009704065.1 Actinomycetota bacterium | reverse complement strand
GAAATTCACCAGGCATATCGAGCCCATCAACAATGGCCGTCACATAGAGGCCCGTCCCACCAACAACCAACTCTGCAGCACCAGCTTCACCGATGACCTTGCGAGCAACAGCAACATCATCGACATATCTGGCAACGTTGTATCGCTCGCTTGGTTCAGCAACGTCGACACAGTGATGAGGAATAGCAGCCTGATCAGCAACGGTTGGCTTAGCAGTGCCAATATCCATTCGTTTGTACACCTGCATTGCATCCGCTGCAATGATCTGCACTGAGCCACGTGGTTGCAATAACGCTGCAGTCATTGCAGCGTCACTTTTCCCGCTAGCGGTGGAACCAAGCACTACAACTGACCGACGAATGGTCATGCAGTTATACCGATGCCAGCGGAATACGAATCTTGTGTGTTGCCATCTGCAGCACCTCAATAAGGTGACCCGTAAGAAAATGCGGTGCAGCCTTCGTGATTTCTACGGTGGCATAGGTGCCAGGCCGTAATGCAACGTCGGAACTGAAGTGCACCAGTTTCAATTGGCGAGTACGACCTGAATACACATTGGGATTACGGCGGCTAGGGCCTTGCACCACTACTTCTTCAACACGTCCCACACGTTCTTGATGCTTGATTAGTGCTGAGTGTTCCACCACAACTTTCAACCTGTCGAAACGATTACTCACGACCGCAGCATCAATAAACAGATGTTCCATCTTTGCCGCTTCTGTACCTTCACGTGGAGAGAACATGTATTCAAAGGTGTTATCAAACATTGCCTCGGCTGCAACTGCCAGTGTGTCTTGGAAATCTTCTTCAGTTTCACCAGGGAAACCAACGATGATGTCGGTGGTCACTGCGAGGTCGGGAATAAGCCGGCGTGCTTCCACCATGCGTTCCATGTATCGCTCAGCTGTGTACCCACGATGCATGAGTGCAAGCACTCGGTCAGATCCCGACTGCAAGGGGTAGTGCAAGTGTTCGCACACCGCCGGCGTTGAAGCCATGGCTTCTAAAACATCGACCCGCATGTCTTTTGGATGCGGGCTCACATACCGCACTCGGCGAATACCCTCGACTGAACCAGTGGCACGCAATAAATCGGCAAACATTGGTTGCACACGTGCGTCAGACCCTGCATGGCGTTCTGCAAGAGTGATATCGCGACCATAACTATTGACGTTCTGTCCGAGCAACGTAACTTCCGTTACTCCCGTGCTCGCCAACTTTTCTACTTCACCCATAATGTCGGCAAAGGGGCGGCTGATCTCGCGCCCGCGCACTGCAGGCACGATGCAATACGCACACGAGTTGTCACAGCCAATCTGAATGGTGACCCATGCGTTGTACGTAGTTTCACGACGCACTGGTAATGCACTGGGGAACATCGCGTAATCATCAATCACTGCCTCGTCGAGGATTTCAGTGATTGGCCCATGTTCAATTGCATGGTTCAACAAATCAACTGTGCGATGCACGTTATGTGTACCCATCACCACATCGACCCATGGTGCGCGTTCGGCCACTACGTCTTTGTCTTTTTGCGAGAGGCATCCGCCAATCACAATGCGGCGACCATCTTTGGCTTCTTTCCACTTCCGCAGATGACCAAGGGTTCCGTACAACTTGTTGTCGGCGTTTTCACGAATACAACAGGTGTTCAACACCACCACATCGGCATCGTCGTCAGATTCCACACGTTCCATGCCATCAGCATCGAGAAGACCAGAAATGCGCTCTGAATCGTGCGCGTTCATCTGGCACCCAAAGGTGTGCACTACGTATGAAGTTGGCTGCACCCCGGTCATGCCTTGCAGGCTACCGAGGTTCGTAAATACGAGTGGAACAAGCTCAATCCCTTGACCCAATAACCCAAAAGGGCCAGGCTCTGGGAGAGAACCTGGCCCTTTGGAAAGCGGCAGCTTGAAAGTGTGGCTACAAGAAAGAGCCAGCTGTACTAATCGAGTTCGATGGGTACTTCGTCTTGGGCAGAGAACTCTGCTTCCACTTCTCCGTTGAGACCAGACAAGGCACGGATCTTTTGTTCCATATCCATCATGATTTCAGGATGATCGTGCAAGAAGTTCTTGGCATTTTCGCGACCCTGACCCATTTGCTCACCCTCATAGGTGAACCATGCGCCCGACTTCTTTGCGATGGCCATCTCGACAGCAAGGTCGAGCAACGCGCCTTCGCGACTAATGCCGTGTCCGTACATGATGTCGAATTCGGCCTGACGGAATGGCGGAGCCACTTTGTTTTTCACAACCTTCACACGAGTACGTGAGCCCACTACTTCGGCACCATCTTTGATGGATTCGATACGACGAATATCGAGACGAACTGATGAGTAGAACTTCAGTGCACGACCACCAGGTGTTGTTTCGGGTGATCCGAACATGACACCAATTTTTTCGCGCAGCTGGTTGATGAAGATACAAACAGTGTTCGACTTGTTGAGGTTGGCAGTGAGCTTGCGCAATGCCTGGCTCATAAGACGGGCCTGCAAACCAACATGACTATCGCCCATGTCGCCTTCGATTTCGGCACGTGGTGTGAGTGCTGCTACCGAGTCGATAACAACAACATCGAGTGCACCGGAGCGAATCAGCATGTCGACAATTTCGAGAGCTTGTTCACCCGTGTCTGGCTGTGAGATGAGGAGTTGATCGATGTCGACTCCGATGGCCTTGGCATACACGGGATCCATTGCATGCTCGGCGTCGATGTAGGCACAGATGCCACCGTTGCGCTGAGCTTCAGCAACAACGTGCATGGCAAGTGTTGACTTACCTGATGATTCTGGTCCGTAGATTTCTACAACTCGGCCGCGCGGCAAACCGCCGACTCCGAGAGCAAGGTCGAGTGGAAGAGCACCGGTAGGGATGGCTTCGATAGCCATGGAGCCCTTTTCGCCCATCCGCATGATGGAACCTTTTCCGTATTGCTTATCGATCTGGGCGAGCGCTGCATCGAGTGCCTTGTCGCGTTCTGGTGTTGGTGTTGCCATGGGATTGCCTTTCGGTTGCCGTCAGCAGCGGTTGCTGAGGAGACGGACTGTATGTAATGGGTGTGTTCGAACAACAACACTGTAACTACGAACACCTGTTCGGTCAAGCATTGTCGCTCCCCTCCATGTGCACCGCCCGAACGGCAAAAAGGAAAGCCTTGTGAAAAAAGGTTTTAGGCGCCTTTTTGGGCGGAAATCCAGGCCTGGGCTTCGGCCAGGTCTTGCTCGCTAGGCGGACGAATGCTGAGATCGACCCCAAACCAGACCGTATAGGTGAGCGGATAACCAAGAATGGGCACCGAAATGGCCAAAACGCCTGCGACGAGAAGAAGTGGTACTAAAGGCACTCCAAAAATAACCGAAGCAACCATCCAGATGATGATGGAACCAAAGGTCATAAATACGCCCATTGTGGCTGCACCAAGTTCGAAGCCTTCATAGCCACGTTCCCAGTTAATTCCACAAGTTTGACACCGCTCAGCCTTGGAGTACCACGATGTAAAGAAAGATCCTTTGCCACCGCACCATGCGCACTTGCGAAACAACCCGCGAACGATTTTCGTTGGGAAAGATGTTTTGGTGTGGTTAGGCAATGAGTTCATCGACGAATTCTCCAAAGACAGTGGCGTAGCGAAGAGTTTCTTCTTCTGTGTGCATTACCGACACTAGCCATTGCTCATCGAGACCAGGAGGCAACATAATGCCGCGGTTGATTCCGTGGATCCATTGCGCATACGCAATATCGAAATCGGTCGCTTTGTAATCGCGGTAATTCTTGATGGGATCTACCGACCATGTGACACAACCTTTAGCACCGAGTTGCACGGTATGTGCAGGTAACGCGGCGCTTTCGATAATTGCATCGCATGCCTCTACAAGAAGTGCGCTGCGCGCAATTGTTGCTGCGGTGACTTCTTTTGTGCACACTTCTGACAACACAGCTTTGGCGACTGCCATAACTAGTGGGTTGCCGTTGTACGTACCCACGTGTACCACACGACCACTTTCAATTTCCTGCATGCATTCGAGAGTTCCACCAAAGGCACCGAGCGGCAATCCGCCACCGATGCTCTTTGCCAAACAAATGAGATCGGGCATGACACCAAGAACACCTGATGCTCCGCCCCAACCTGCAGTGATACCGTTCTTTACCTCAT